>DYSU01000045.1 GCA_020726335.1 Thiomargarita sp.
GCCACGCTATCCCTTCCCGGCCTGAAGGCCGGGGTTTCCCGCGCAAATCAATGAACATCACGCTAGAAGCGTTAGAACAGGCTTTATTGCAACGCGCCAACGATTTGGCCAGCGAATACCAACAGCGCGCCCAACGCAGTCGTGACCATTTAATTGAAGATGAAAACGAACGACTACAATTGCGCGAAGAACGCGAAATCATGGCTGCCAAAATCGCCGCTGAACGCATTTATCGCGCTCAAGTACAATCACATCAATTGCAAGTGCAAAAAAAACTCGACCAATTGCGCTGGCAATTGATTAAAAATGTGATCGAAGAAGTCAAAAATGAATTAAATCAACTGGTTGAGCAAGAAGAACGCTATCAACGCCATGTGTTTGATTTTATTCAATACAGTTTGCCGTTTATCAACGACAAAGGGGTGATTATTGAATTTAATACCCATGATTATCAACGATTTGCACCACAATGGCCGCATTGGCTTCAACAATTCAAAACGGATAAAAGCCTGACTTTATCCGAGCAATGCCATCCATTCAGCGGTGGGGTGCTGGTTTATAACCTTGACCGCGATATGCGTATTGACCAAACCTTTGAAGGGCGGTTGGAACGCTTGGCCGAAACCGTTTATCAATGGGTGGCCGAGCAATTTTTTTCTGAACTCAGTCACGAAGGCGATAAACTCCATGCGCGGTAAACTGACCTATATCAACGGCCCTTTGGTGTCTGCCAACTTAAGCCAAGCCTGTTTGGGCGAACAAGTGCGCATAGGTCTACAGGGTTTAATGGGCGAAGTCATTGGCCGAAAAGGCGACAGCGCATTGATTCAAGTCTATGAAAACACGGAATCTTTAACCCCCAATGATGAGGTTGAAGCGTTGGGACATCCGTTGTCCGTCGAATTGGGGCCGGGGTTATTGGGGAAAATTTTTGATGGGGTGCAACGCCCATTGAAAGACATCGCCCATCAAGCAGGCGATTACATTCCACGCGGTTTGAGCCTCAAAGCCTTGGATGATGACCGTGTTTGGCCGTTTCAACCCAATGAAGTGCTGTTGCACAGCCATGTCACGGGGGGCGTGTGCTTAGGCACGGTGGTGGAAACTGCCCGCATTACCCATAAAATTTTGGTGCCGCCTGATGTCAACGGCCAATTGATTGGGTTGGCCAAAGCGGGGGACTATAACTTAACCCAAACCATCGCCGTGGTAAAAACCGCGACTGAAGAAAAAATCCTTTATTTATCACATTCTTGGCCTGTGCGTACCCCGCGCCCGTTTATCAACCGTGATGATGCCACAGAGCCTTTGATTACGGGTCAGCGCATTTTTGATACTTTTTTCCCGTTGCTCAAAGGCGGTAAAGCCGCCATTCCCGGCCCGTTTGGCGCGGGTAAAACCATGATTCAACAACAAATTGCCCGCTGGTCAAACGCTGACATCGTCATTTATGTCGGCTGTGGTGAACGTGGCAATGAATTGGTGGACGTATTGGAAAGTTTTCCCAAACTCATCGACCCTTATACCCAACGTTCCTTGATGGAACGCACCATTTTGGTGGCCAACACGTCCAACATGCCCGTGGTGGCACGCGAAGCGTCGATTTATGTCGGCGTGACCATGGCCGAATATTACCGTGACCAAGGCTTGGATGTGGTCATGGTGGCCGATTCCACCAGCCGTTGGGCCGAAGCCTTGCGCGAAGTGGCAGGCCGTTTGGGACAAATGCCTGTCGAAGAAGGCTATCCCGCTTATTTGGCTTCGCGCTTGGCCGCATTTTATGAGCGTTCGGGACGGGTCAACACCTTGGGCGGTGATCAAGGTTCGGTCAGCTTAATCGGCGCGGTTTCGCCACCCGGGGGCGATTTTTCCGAACCTGTGACGGGACACACCAAAGAAATCGTGCAAACTTTTTGGGCGTTGTCCAAAGAATTGGCCGATGCCCGCCATTATCCGTCGGTGTCGTGGACGGAAAGTTTTTCTGAATATGTGCCGATCACCGCCCAATGGTGGGCAAAAAACATCGATGCCGATTGGCAAAACCTGCGTGCCATCGCCTTGTCTTTACTCACTCAAGCGCAAGAGCTGATGCGTATTGTCAATTTGGTTGGCCCTGAAGCTTTGTCGCCTGAACAACGCTGGATTTTGCAAGGTGCTGATTTAATTAAGGAAGGCTTGCTACAACAAAGCGCGCTGGATGAAGTTGACAGCCATGCTTCACCACAAAAACAGTTTTTATTGTTAAAAATCATGGTGTTGATTTATCAACGCGGGGCAAGTCTGTTGGCATTGGGTGTGCCTGTGCAAGAACTCAATCAATGGCCGCTGTTGATTAAAGCCAAACGCTGTAAAAACACATACAGCAGCGAGCAAATCAATGATTTACAACAATTTATCCAACAAATTGAAACCGATTTTCACCATTATTTTGATGAATATGGCGCAAAATAAGATGATTCAAATGGCAAAGTCTGAACAATTGTTTTAATCAGGGGCAAGGATTTGTCAATATCCAAACGGCGCAAGATACAGTACAATCTTTGGTGCAACATCAAGATAAACAGGCCCGTGCAGTTGCGACTTAAGAACTACCCTTAATGAGTGATGAATATGAATTGGCAAGGTATGTATACCCTGTTTGCCAAAGAAGTGTGGCGATTTATGAAAGTGGCGGTGCAAACCTTGTTCGCTCCTGTGTTGACCGTGCTGTTGTATTTATTGGTGTTCGCATCGGTGTTGTCTGAACGGCTGGAAGTTTATCCCAACATTGATTACAGTGCGTTTTTGATTCCGGGTTTGATCATGATGGCGATGTTGCAAAATGCGTTTTCCAACAGCTCATCCAGTTTGTTTCAAGCCAAGCAAAACGGCAATATCGTGTTCGCATTGCTTGCGCCGCTGTCGGGTTTGGAATTTTTCATCGCTTATGTGGGCGCATCTATTTTGCGCGGGCTGTTGGTCGGTTTGGGTGTGTGGCTGACGGCGTTGTTCTTTGTCGATTTGCCGTTGCGCCATGGGGCTTATTTGCTGTTGTTCGCGCTGTTGGGCAACGGTCTGTTGGGTATTTTGGGCTTAATTGCGGCCATTGTATCTGACAAATGGGATCACATTTCTGCGTTTCAAAATTTTGTGATTTTGCCGCTGTCGTTTCTCAGCGGGGTGTTTTATTCAATTCACAATTTGCCGACTTTTTGGCCGCAAGTATCGGCTTTTAATCCTTTTTTTTATATCATCGATGGCTTTCGTTATGGCTTTTTGGGCGTGTCCGATGCACCGATTGGTTTCAGTGTCATGGTGGTTGGCGTGTTTTTTGTTGCCATCAGCGGTTTGTGTCTGTGGCTGTTGTACACGGGCTATAAACTGCGCAATTGAGAGAACAACATGGGTTTTATTCGTATCCTCATCATTATTATCGTTATTTTTTTGCTCTGGCAACTGTATTTTCGCATCAAACGGCAGGGCGAAAAAGCGCGCCCACAACTCAAACAACAACCGAGTATTCCCATGTTACGTTGTCAACATTGCGGCACACATATACCTGAAAATGAAGCGATTAAATCGCCCAAAGGCGTGTATTGTTGTGAACAACATCGGCGTGAAGCTGAATTTAATTGAGCATTGCCATGGTCAGTTTTTAGGTCGGTTCATTTTTAGCGGTTGCAAAACGCAAAACCAAATAGCCCCAAATACCTGACAACACTGAACCCAATAAAATACCCAATCTATCGCCGATAAAATTTGCGCCGTCTTGTTCAAAAGACAATGAGCTGATAAACAAACTCAAGGATATGCCCGTATTGGCAAAGGCAAACAACGGTAAAATGCAAAATACAACCACTGGATGTAAAACCTCTTCCATTCTCTCTAATTGGGTTTTAGCTTCTCCTGCTTTTTGTCGATAGGGAATAAAAAACGCCACCAAAACCCCGCCAACGTTGCATGAACTCCAGATTTAAGCACCGCCACCCACAACACGATGCCGATCAATAAATAAGGCATCAAAGCCAATACCCGATTGCGATTGAATAGGAACAATATGAACAAAGACACCATCGCCACCATCAAAGAAAACCAAGATAAATCAGTGGTATAAAACAAGGCAATGAAGGCATCATAAAGGTTTTTGAACGTTGAATTTTCTATCAACATGGTAAAAACAGCGGCAATTAATAATAATAGACCACCAACAACTTCATTGGTTGGCAATTTCTTCAGGATATTCATATTAAAATATTTAAAATTTTCAATGTATTATGTGCTATAAAGTTAAATATTGGCTGTAATGAAGCCATTGTTCGCCCCACAATAAAGCAAGCCAACCTGCACAGGCCAAATAAGGGCCAAATGGAATGGGGATGTTTTTATCGTGGCCACGAAACACAATCAACGCCACGCCCAACACAGTGCCAACCAAAGATGACAGCAATAAAATCATCGGCAAAGCTTGCCAACCCAACCATGCACCCAATGCGGCAAATAATTTAAAATCACCATAGCCCATGCCTTCTTTACCTGTGATGAGTTTAAAAAGTTGATACACTGTCCACAAAGACAGATAACCCGCGATTGCGCCAATGACTGCTGAGGTCAAATCGGTGTACACATGGAAAATATTGAGCAACAAACCCAACCACAACAACGGTAAAGTGATGTCATCGGGCAAAAGTTGTTCATCAAAATCAATCAGGCTTAATGCCAATAATGTCCATGTCAAAAGCAAGCTGGGCAACAAGCTGGCAACAAAACCCAGTTGCCATGTGACCATCAAGGCCAAAATTGCCGCACAAAGTTCAACCAACGGATAGCGCGCACTGATTTTATGCTGGCAATGGCGACAACGGCCTTTTTGAATTAAATAGCTGAAAATGGGGATGTTTTCCCAGGCGCTGATGGGGTGTCGGCAATGCGGACAATGGGAAGGTGGCACGGATAAATTAAACGGTGGCAAGGGCGCAAGCGGTTCATCGTTCAACAAAGTTTGGCAATCATAACGTTCTTGGCGTGCCATCATTTTGGGCAAACGATAAACCACCACGTTGAGAAAACTGCCCACCACCAAACCCAAAAGCCCCGTGGCCAAGAATAAAAACCACGGGTTTTGCTGAAAAAATAAGGCCAACTCATTGAACATTAAGGGTTATCCTTGACAATCACATCACCAAACGGGGTGCGCACTTTGTGGTGACCTGCTGGCACATCTTTGTCATCAATTTGCCGTGGTTGAAAGGGTTGGGGCGCGTTTTTGTCTTTTTCGCCATCAGCGGGTGGGGTGTTATTGGCATTGTTGTCGCCGTTGTTTGGTTGGGGGGTTTCCGCTTGTTTGGGTGGCACTTCGCTTAAGCGGCTTTGCAACGCCAATTCTTTGGCTTCACCTTTGTCCGATCGCAGTTTGATTAAACGCGGCTCAACTTCTTCAATCCGCCAACCGCCCGCATAATCACCTTTGTTGAGGCTGATTTTAGTGCCATTGACGGATAAAAACGCGGTTTTATACGATCCGATGATGCTAACCCCTTCTAATATCAAGGTATCTTCTGCAAAGCAACTTGCGGAAAAACTTAAAAAAAATGTTAAAATCACACACGTTGTGTGGGATTGCCACTTTATTTGCACATCACACCTCCTGACAAAAAAGATTATTATAGTCCCAAGCCAATCATCATCGCAAAAATATCATGAATTTATTTAATCATCCCATTCAACCAAATGAGGCTGAATTGTCTGCTTTAACCCAAAGTCCGTGGCCTGAATACCGTCGGTGGCTGTTGTCTTATGACCGCCTGACCTTGGCGCAATGGCAAGAACAACGGCGCGCCGCTGTGACGTGGCCCAAGCGCGTGTTCAGCGTGTTGGTACCCGTTTATAACACCCCGCCCGCCTATTTAACCGCCTGTATTCATTCGGTACAAATCCAAAGCTATCCCCATTGGCAACTGTGTCTGGTCGATGACGGCAGCACCCAAACTGAAACCACACAACTGTGCCAGCGCATGGCGCAAAAAGACCCGCGCATCCATTGGTTACGCCAACAAAATCAAGGCATTTGCGCCGCCACCAACGCCGCTTTGGTCATGGCACAAGGCGATTATGTCGCGTTTTTAGACCATGACGACCGCCTTGCGCCCCATGCCTTGTTTGCCGTGGCGCGGCTGTTGTGCCAGCAACCCGACATCGACATCGTTTACAGCGACCGCGACATGCTGGACGAACACGGGCAACGCTTCATGCACTTGTTCAAACCCGATTGGTCGCCCGAAACCTTGTTATCAGGTAACTACTTGTTTCATTTGCTGATTTATCGCAAAGCCTTGGTCATGGCCTTGGGCGGTTTGCGGGCAAAATTTGAAGGCTCACAAGATTTTGATTTGATTTTGCGCGCCAGCGATGAAATTGAACAAGAGCGGGCGAAAATTTACCATCTGCCGCAGGTGTTGTACCATTGGCGACAACACCCCCAATCGGTGGCCTTAAACCACAACGCCAAAACCTATGCCTATGCGGCGGGCATTGCCGCATTGCAACAAACCCTGCAACGCCGTGGGCTGAACGCAACCGTGCATGAAAATCCCGCTTTGTGGCGCGGCAACTATGTGGTTGAATTTAAAACAGAAACCGATAAACGCCACGAAGTCATCGTTTGGCAGGAAAATTTATATATTATTCAACAACTTAATCAAAAAATCGCCGCCAGCCAAGCCGATTATATCGTGTTATTGCACCACGCCAACCCCTTGCCCGCACAAGCGCAGATTTTGGCCTTGCTGTCGTGGTTGCAAGGGTCAAAAGTGGGCATGACCACGGGCAAAATTGTTGATGACGCAGGCAAAATCATCCACGCCGGTTTAGTGCAACGCCTGCAACAACCGCCGTTGGCGATTTATGCCGACCACTTTGAAAACAGCCCCAGCTATCTGGCGGCCACTGCGATTGTCCGCAATGTCAGTTGCGCCCATCCTGCATTTTGTGCCTTCAAAAAAAGCCTGTGGCAACAACTGGGCGGTTTTGATGAAGCTTATCACAGCATGGTGGCATTGTTGGATTTTTCACTTAACTGTTTGAAAAAACAACGCATTGTCTACAATCCCCACAGCCGTTGCATCGCCCATACAGACATCACTTGGTCAACGGGCGACCTTGCGCTATACCAACAACGCTGGGAAAAAAGGTTGCATGCAGGTGACCCCTATTATAATCCGTGGTTGAGCGTGACCCAGACCGACATGGGTTTGGACTTAAATGGCGTAAAATGAGAAACAGGGCTTGTTGACAGTCGGCTTTTGTTCCCGTGGCCCTTGTGTTTTTACAAGCATAAAATAAATCTAAATGAAATCAAATGAATATCGGTTTATTTTATAGGTATTTTAAAAATCAGGACCAATATTGAGATGCAAACGAAACACTTGCGCGTTGTCATTGAGGGGAAAACCTAAATCAAAGCGCACCATGCCGATGGGGGATAACCAGTGTAAGCCCACGCCAACCGTGTGTTTAAGTTGCATGTCGGTGTAGCTGGCAAAGACATTGCCGACATCGTAAAAAGCGGCCACTGACCATTTGTCTTTGAATTGGTATTCATATTCCGCGCTGGCGGTGAATAAATGTTGGTCGCCCCAGCCTGATTCGCCTTCTAAGCCTTCAAATTTGTAGCCGCGCACGCTGTTGTCGCCGCCTGTCAATTGGTAGAATTTCAGCGGTAAAACCAATGCGCCAACATCGCCAATGCGTTTGGCATGGGTATAAACGAGTTGCGAACGGGTGATCAGCCGTGATTTTTTGCCGAAGGGGCGAATGAGTTTGCCTTGCAGTTCAGCTTGCCAAAAACTGAGGTTGGATATAAAACCCGATTTTGTGCCGCGCAAACCAAAACGGAGTTTTTTGCCACGGGTGGGATAAATGCGGTTGTTTTCTTTGAAAAAAGTCCACGCCACTTCAGGGATCAACAAGCGATAATTTGCTTTTAATACAGGTAGATATTCAGGGGTTATTTCCGTCACCAATTCCTGCATGAACGGCGACAGATTGGATAAAATGTCATAGGAACTGACGTAGTAATGCACCGCCAGTTCTTCAATCAATTTGATGTCGCCAATGTAGCGGCGGTGTCGTTTATGTAAACTGAACGCGCTGTCGGTGTTTTGGGTGAGTTCGCCGTTGCCGCCAAAACCAAAATCAAACGGTTCGCGGTCAAAAATATCGTAATGCCAGCGCAAAAACAAGAGGTTATCGGTGTCTTGGCCTTTGGGAATGGCGTATTCTATTGTGAGTTCGCGTTGATTGAGGTATTGCTTAAAGCGCAATTCGGTGTTGAGATAATGGCCATGGCGGTTGAGATAACGCACTTTGCCATCAAGTCCGGCGCGTGTCTGGCTGTCAGTGCCATAACCCAATAAAAATTGGTATTTTTGCCGTTTATGCAACACTAAATTGGCTTCGGTGTGCAACAGTTGGGTTTTGTCATCGGGATAAACGTATAAATTGACTTCTTGAAAATATTCGCTGTCGCTTAAGTTTTTGCGCAGTTTGTTCAATAATGCGTCACTGTAAAATTCGCCCGCTTCAAATGGCAGAAAACGGCGTAAAAATTCAGGGGAAAATTTGTCGGTTTTAAAGTCAATGGGAGCAAAACGATAACGTTGACCGCTGTCTAAGGTGATAAACACCTCGGCTTGTTGTTGTTTAAGACTGACATGCAAATCATGGCGGCTGAGTTTGGCGGCAAAATAGCCGTATTTTTTCGCTAAACTCAACAAGCGTTTTTTTGCATTGGCATAGGCACTGTGGTTTAATACTTGGCCTTTTTTCAGTGGAAATTTTTGGATAAATTGTTGTATTTGCGTTTGCTTTGCGCCTTCGCCTGTGATCTTGACTTCAACTTTGGCCAAACGGGTGGGCGCGCCTTTTTGGATGGTGAAAATCACTTTCCATTTTTCAATAGTGAGCTGGCCATCAATTTGGCTGTGATAATAGCCAAAAGGCTGTAACGCTTGTTTGATTTCTGCTTCGCTTTTTTTAAATAAATAGCCCAAACGTTTACTGGATAAATGCGGATGCTTTTTTTCTTTTTCCAAGGTTAAATAGGCTTTAACATTGGCTAATAAGGTTTTATCCACGCCTTTGATTTGAACATCCAAGGTTTTCGCCTGTCCTATGGATTGTTGGGCAAATATCCCAATGAAGGTGATGAACAGGATAACTTTTGGCATTGCTGACCTACTTGATAAATATTGGATTTTAATAAACACAGCTTTGAACCTGAGCCACCATGATTAATGCAAAAACCTCGATTAATACACAACAAATGACCCTGGCTTTCAATAAAGCGGCAAGTCAATACCACACAGCGGCTTTATTACAACAAGAAATTGGCCAACGGTTGATAGAACGCTTGCAAGACATTGATATAAAACCAAAAACAGTTGTCGATTTGGGTTGTGGCACGGGTTTTTTATTACAAAAACTGTCCGCGATTTTTGCGAAAAGTCACGCCATTGGCATCGATATCGCGCCTGCGATGGTAAAAATTGCCCAAAGTCATGCGCCGCGTTGGTTTTCACGCCAGCATTTCATTTGTGCCGATGCCCATGCGTTGCCATTGGCAAACCACAGCGTGGATTTGATTATATCCAATTTGATGTTGCAATGGTGTCCTGATTTTAAAGCGGTGTTGCGCGAATGCCAACGGGCATTAACCCCCAACGGGGTCTTGTTGTTTGCCACCTTAGGCCCTGAAACCTTGACTGAATTGCGCCAAAGCTGGGCGCAAGTCGATGATTATAATCACGTCAATCAGTTTATTGATATTTATCAATTGGGTGATTTTTTATTCCAATTGGGGATGAAAAACCCTGTTTTGGATGTCGATTGGATCACCGAATGTTTTCCCGATGGCATGGAAATGATGCGCCAACTGAAAACCATCGGTGCGCACAATGTCACCGCAGGACGTGCCAAAGGTTTGACAGGCAAACAAGGCTTGCAAAAAATGTTGCACCATTATGAACGCTACCGCATGGCCGAAGGCTTGCCCGCCACTTATGAAGTGATTTATGGCTTGGCCTATGGGGGCGAAAAAACGCCCACCGCTGACAGGGTACATTTTAATCCTAAATGAAAATTTTTATTTATCTGCTCTTGTTATGGCTGGGCGGGCAAACCTGCGTTGCTGCCCCGTTGTTGTCAACTTTGGGCGAATTTGCGTTCAATCGCTTTGTATTCGTCGGCAATACCGTGTTCAGCGACGCACAATTGCAAGCCTTGGTTGCGCCCTATCAACAGCGCGAAATCACGGCGGAAGAATTGCAAACCGTACGCCACCTGATCACCCGCCATTATGTTGACGCGGGTTATATCAATTCTGGGGCAATTATTCCCGACCAAGCAATTGATAACGCAGGCAATATTCAAATTCAAATCATTGAAGGTCGCTTGAGCCAAATTTATGTCACGGGTGTGCAACACCTTTCGCCCCAGTATATTGTGCAAAAATTGAATTATTCCGCTGATAACATCTTGAATCAACAGGATTTACAACAGCGGTTGCAGTTATTGCAACAACTGCCGTTGGTGGCGTTGTTCAATGCCGAATTAACGCCCAGTTCCCGTTTGGGGGATGCGGTGTTGTTGTTGGCCATCACCGAACCCAAACGCCCCTATGAATTGAATCTGAGCTTGAACAACCACCGCTCGCCCAGCATCGGGGCTTATCGTGCTGAACTTTATGGCGTGCATCACAGTTTGATTGGCCACGGAGACCGTTTGCAACTGCGTTTGGGCTTGACCCAAGGTTTGCGTGATGAGAGCTTTGATTATGCTTTATCCTTGCCTTGGGGGTTGACGTGGTCGTTTTTTTATCACCACAGCGATGCCGATGTGATTGGCGCGCCGTTTGAGCCGTTGGCGATTGCCAGCGACAGCCATACTTATGGCAACCGATTGAATTATGCTGTGTTCAGCCGTTATCAAGCCAACCGTTATCAAAGCTTGGATTGGGCGGTTGGTTTGGAAAAACGCCGCAGCCGGACTTTTTTGCTGGGGCAACCGTATGATTTTTCTGCCAGCGGTGATGAAGGTCTAACACGGTTGTCGGTGTTGAGTTTCAGTCAAACATGGCAACAGCGCGCAATGGATAAGGTTTGGTCGCTGGCATTGCATTACCGCATCGGTTTAGACCGCTGGGGCGCAACGGTCAACGACACCGCCGCCGATGGCCGTTTTCAAAGTGGTCAGCTTCAATTTAACCACTTGCAACGCTTGCCCCATTGGGGACAAAGCCAGTGGCTGGCACGCTTGACATGGCAATGGAGCCATGATGCGTTGTTGCCGTTGGAAAAATGGGCGTTGGGCGGTGTGGCAACGGTGCGCGGTTATCGAGAAAATCAGTTCAGCTATGACAGCGGTGGCGCATTGTCATTGGAATGGCAAATGCCGTTGTCATCGCTGTTGGCTTTTGAAAAAAACGTTGCCCAAACCTTGTATCTCGCGCCATTTGTCGATTATGGCTGGGGTAAAAACGACTCAGGCGAAAGCCAACACATACACAGCATGGGTTTGGGCTTGTTATGGTCACCGTCTGATAAATTCAATGCCCGTGTCTATTGGGCAAAAGCGGGCAAAGCCGTGACGATTGACGAAGCGCACGATTTACAAGACCAAGGTTGGCATGTTGAATTGAATTTGCACTATTGATTGCAATAATCATCACTATATTGGCATTGATATTGTTTACATTTTTCGCGCTGTTATCTTCTTCTCATACAAAGTTTTCTTATGTACCGTGCATTATTACAACAAGGGCAAAAACATAATATATTCCTGTTTATCAGCATGTTGCTGTTGTTTATTGCCTTGGTTTTGGCATGGCACGGACAAAGCAATATTCAATCTTTTCAAGATTATCATCAACAATTGGCGAAAAAATCGGTGACCAGTGCGGCGCATGAGATCACTTTATTGATTTATAGCCTGCGCCATTCAGTTGATTTGTTTGTCAAGCAAGAAGAGGGATTATTAGAAGCGATTTATAAAAAACCTTATAACAATCAAGAGATTATTCAAGAATTGACGGATAAAATTAAGCGTTATTTTCCCAATCATGTGGCGTTTACTTTGGCGGATATTCATGGTGAGCCGCTGCTGGCTTGTTTAGACCATAATACAGGGCAAACTTGCGCGGCTGATGTTGAAGATTTGTTGCACTTTGGTGTCAGCAACCAATGCCAAACGGATATTAAAAGCTTTGCACAACAAACGGGTTCTCATCAAATTTATATTCACCAAAGCCCTAATAAAAAAGAGGATTACCACTTTGATATCATGACACTTTTCAAACAAGGCAATGAAATAAAAGGGGTTTTTTTCATCAGTTTTAATTTATCGGCGTTGATAAGCATACTAGAATACAATCAGACGCTGGGACACCATTTATTATTGGTCAAGCCCGAAACAAAAGATAAGATTTTGCTTGAATTAAGTGCTGAAGGCATGCCCCTGTTGCAACAACAAGCCAAAAATCCGCAGTCTTTTTGGCAGGGTTTTGATTGGCAAAAGGCGGCTGTTTTAGCGCGGTATCCTGTGGAAAATACTTTGTGGCACATGGTCGATGTCGTAGAGCCTGCGTTATTTAAACAACAAACCTACCGCATTATTTTAAATAAATTGTTTATTTTCAGTGGGTTTGCTTTTTTCAGCGGCTTATTTTTTTGGTTGCTCAAACGTGAAACCTGTCGTCGCAACCAAGTGGAAAAACAATTACAGCGCAGTTTATCGGATTTAAAACATGAACGCGAAGCGGAAAAAGCCTTGATGGTGGCCAAAGAAGAGGCTGAACGACAACGTTATGAAGCAGAAAAAAACAACCAATACAAAAGCTTATTTTTAGCCAATATGAGCCATGAATTGCGCACGCCCTTAAGTGCCATTTTGGGCTACAGCGAATTGCTGGTTGAAGATGCCAAAAAGCTGGATTTGCCTGATTTTTCTGCTGATTTAGCCAAAATCTATGTGGCAGGCCAACGGCTGTTGCAATTGGTTGATGACACTTTGGATTTGGCTAAAATAGAAGCGGGCAAGATGTCGTTTCATTTGGAAACGGTGCGCATCGCCTCAATGGTGCAAAATATCCGTTTTAGTTTTAAACCCAAGTGCCAAAAAAACAACAATGAATTTAAAATTGAAGATGACAGTGGTGTGGAATTTATTCAATCCGATGTGATGAAATTACGCCAGATTTTGCTGAATTTATTGAACAATGCCAATAAGTTTACCCACGATGGCACAATTATATTGCAAATGAGACCTTGTACAAAAGACGGTATCCATTGGCTGTGTTTCAGTGTGCAGGACAACGGCATTGGCATCAAATCAGAGGATTTACCTCAATTATTTCAACCATTTAAAAAATGGGACGATTCATTTAATCGCAATTATGGTGGCACAGGTTTGGGTTTGGTCATCACCAAAAAATTGACTGAAGGCTTAAATGGTCGCTTGGAAGCCGACAGTGTCTATGGCAAAGGCAGTGTTTTTTCCGTGTATTTGCCGTTGGTTACAAGTGGCGAAAAAATAAAGCATTGACTTTTCTCAAGCCAAGAGCTTAATAACCTCTTTAAATTCTCAAGTGAAGTGTAATAATATTGCTTTATTTTATGAAGGGTTACAGTGCGTTTTCATGATAGGCAGTGGGGTTTAGATTTAAATTAAGCTCAATTTTTATCAGGGGTTTTATTAAAAATCCCCTTGTAGAAAAGCCAATAAAACCAAAGAAATTAGTGTGTTATAGTCTATAAAAAATGGTAATTTTTTCGTCAAAATAGATTTGAATATTTTGCTTTTTTTTTTGACAATGCCCTGTCTGTATGAGTAAAATCACCGCTTCATTACTTCTGAGAATTTATGGAATTTAAACGGGGTATTACAAACGGTGTCTACCTTACCTTTCGCTAAAAAAACGAAAATCAATCACATCACTGTAATTAAATATCTGATTTATCATGTATTTTTAACGTCCAATTAAATAGAAAAATGGGCAACTGTTTTAGACAATTGCATTGTTTTTCGCGCCACAAATTCACAGGCTACTTTTGTTTAAATGGGAGGTTTGTATGAAAGCCACATCAGAGAACTATGATCTAAACATCATTCGATGGTTTACGATCATGGCGGTCGTATATTTGGTTGTTGGTACTTTAGTCGGGGTTTATGTCGCATCTGAATTAGCATGGCCTGTGCTAAATATGGATTTGGCTGAAATCAGTTTTGGCCGCTTGCGTCCATTGCATACCAATGCCGTTATTTTCGCCTTTGGCGGTTGTGCTTTGTTTGGCACAGGGCTTTACAGCGTACAACGCACGGGCGGTGTTTCTTTATGGAGCAACAAAATGGCTTGGTTCACCTTCTGGGGATGGAACTTAATCATTGTTTCCGCTGTGATTACTTTGCCTTTGGGCATCACCCAGAGCAGAGAATATGCCGAATTAGAATGGCCGATTGATTTGGCCGTTGCCGTGGTTTGGCTGTCCTTTGGGATTAACTTTATCATGACCATCGCCCGTCGTAAAACCAGCCACATTTATGTGTCCAACTGGTTTTTCTTGGGCATGTTTATCATGATCACCTATCTGCATGTGGTCAACAGCTTGGCCATTCCCGTTTCAATGTTCAAATCTTATTCGGTTTTCTCTGGTGTCCAAGATGCGATGATTCAATGGTGGTGGGGTCACAATGCGGTGGGTTTTTATTTGACTGCGGGCTTTTTGGGCATTATGTATTATTTCGTGCCTAAACAAGCGGGTCGCCCGATTTTCTCTTATCGTTTGTCTGTGTTGCACTTTTGGGCATTGATGTTCGGCTATGTGTGGTTGGGCGCGCACCATTTACAATACACTGCTTTGCCAGACTGGACAGGCTCTTTGGGTGCTGCGGTTTCGATTGCGATGATTATTCCCTCTTGGGGCGGTGCGATTAACGGCATGATGACCTTATCGGGCGCATGGGATAAATTGCGCAACGACTATATTTTACGCTTTTTAGTGATATCTTTGGCATTTTACGCGATGTCCACATTTGAAGGCCCTGTGATGTCAGTGAAAACCGTCAATGCGTTGTCGCACTACACCGATTGGACAGTGGGTCATGTGCATTCAGGCACATTGGGCTGGGTGGCCATGGTGGCCGCTGGTGCCTTGTATCATTTGGTGGAAAAATTGTGGAATACCCGCATGTATTCCGCTTCTTTGGTCAACTTACATTTTTGGTTAGCCACCATCGGTGCTGTGGTTTATATCACCGCCATGTGGGTTTCTGGCATTATGCAAGGTTTGATGTGGCGCGCTTATGATGAGTTCGGTACATTGACATATACCTTTGCTGAATCCGTTGCCGCCATGCACCCTTACTACGCCATGCGTGCCATCGGTGGCATGATTTATTGGTTAGGCGGGGCTATCATGCTGTACAACGTTGTCATGACCATCCGTAATGCAAATCGCAACGCCTAAGCGCAAGGAGAATCGATATGGCTGATAAAATTTATTCAACAAAACTGCAAGACAGAACCGAACGCAATATATTCATAATGGTCGGTTTGTTAATGGTCGTCTTGTCAGTCGGTGGTTTGGTGGAAATTGTGCCGTTGTTTTATTTAAAAGACACCATGGAACATAATAAAAACCCACAAATCGTTTGGCAACGCGCTGAGGGTCAAAGTTTAGATGCTTGGAAAGCAGGCGATGGCGTACGTCCTTATAAACCTTTGGAGTTTGCAGGCCACGATATTTATGTGAGTGAAGGTTGTTATACCTGTCATTCGCAAATGATTCGCCCATTCCGTGATGAAAAAGAACGCTATGGTCATTATTCATTGGCTTCTGAATCCATGTATGACCATCCTTTTCAATGGGGTTCTAAACGCACAGGCCCTGATTTGGCGCGCTTGGGGGGCAAATACTCTGATGAATGGCATATCCAACATTTGTTGGCTCCACGCTCTGTGGTGCCTGAATCCGTTATGCCCAATTATCCATTCTTGGCCAACAAAAATGTCAATGTAACGGCGGTTAAAGCAGGCATGAAAGTGGTACAAACTTTGGGCGTACCTTATACCGATGCGGATATTGCCAGTGCAGACGCTATCGAAGGCAAAACCGAGTTACAAGCGGTTGTCGCTTATTTGCAAGTTTTAGGCACCATGGTCACTTTGGATGAAGGGGTGGATTACCGTGAATAAAATCGCTGAGTATTTCCAAACCGATTGGGCGGCCATGACCTTAAACGATTGGATTGGCACTTTCTTAAGTGTGGGTATATTTTTGCTCATGGTTTGGTTATATTTCTATGTTTTTAGTAGAAAAAATAAAGAAGGATTTGAATCACAGCGTTATATCCCTTTGGACGAAGACAAGTTTGATACGGAGAAACATTATGAGCGATAAAATTGAAACCACCGGTCATCTGTGGGATGAAAACTTGGCTGAACTGACCAATCAACCGCCTGGATGGTGGATGTTGGGGCTTTATTCTAGTTTGGCCTTTATGATTATTTATGCCATCTTATACCCAACCATTCCTTTGGTGACAACATACACCAAAGGCATCATGGGTTGGACGGCGGTGAAAGAGTATAAGCAAGATTTAGCCTCTTTAGACGAAATACGCAGCAAATATGAAGCACAACTGCCCAGTAAATCAGTGGCTGAAATTTTAGCCGATGAAGATTTATCCCAATATGTGGTGCGCTCTGCCAAAGTGTTGTTTGGTGATAATTGTGCGGCCTGTCATGGCACAGGTGGCGCGGGTAACCCCAGCTATCCTGTGTTGGTGGATGATGATTGGTTATACGGCGGTGCGATTGATATCATTCATCAAAGCATCACCAATGGCCGTAAACCCATGATGCCGAGAATGGGGATGGCGGGTCAAGAATTAACTGAAGCTGAAGTTGATACCTTGGCCAATACCATTCACAACGGCACGGTGGTGTCCGAGCCTTTATACACCAGCAAAGGTTGTGTCGGTTGCCATACCCCCCAAGGCACGGGAATGCAAGCCATCGGCTCTGCCGATTTAACCGATAAAATTTGGCGGTTTGCGGCAGAAGACCAATTGGACGGCATTAAATACACCATCAATCATGGGGTTAATGACCCAAGCGACCCAAAAACGCGCAATGCGGAAATGCCTAAATTTGGCGGCACAAAATTGTCTGACACAGACATCAAAAAATTGGCCGTTTATGTACACAAATTAGGTGGTGGACAATAAGAGAGCGACATCCCGCAAGGGATGTCTTGCAGAAAATTCAAGGAGATTATTATGGATGCTGTTGCCATTGGTTCAATTCTATCTGTGATTGCGTGTGTTATCATATTGGGCTATTTGATTATCAAAGTGGTCAAGCTGATTAATACTGACAAACCAGATGAGTAGACAAAATTACTGTTTGTAAGTACACAACTTTTGTTATATCATAACATTTGTTTCATTGGGGGGGCAGATTTTGCCCCTTTCTTATTTCTAATCCAATGGTTGACGGGAGAAAAGCCGCATGACTGAAACAACTGAAAAAAACAAAATTACTGTAGATGAAATCTATGGTGACACTTCAGAATGGCATCTCAACACAGGCGACGAAAGAATCTATGCCAAGCGGATGGCTGGGCGTTTTCGTTCCCTCAAATGGTGGTTGCATTCGGTTTGGATTGTGTTTTTCTTGGGTCAATACCTGCGCTGGGGCGACAGGCAAGCGGTTTTATTCAACATTCCTGACCGCCAATTTCACATTTTGGGCATCACCATTTTGCCGCAAGATGTCTGGATGCTTTCGCTGCTTTTGCTTTTCTTTGCCATCTTATTGGCGGTGGTCACGTCCATCGCAGGTCGGGTGTATTGCGGGTTTTTCTGTTTCCAAACCGTGTGGACCGATGTGTTCATGTGGATTGAGGAAAAGATTGAGGGCCAACCCGCTGCCAGACGCAAATTAGACCAATCCCCATGGAACATGGAAAAATTTCGTATAAAAACAATTAAATACCTGTCATGGCTGGTCATCGGCTTTTTAACGGGTATGGCGTTTGTCGGTTGGTTTACCGACGCATGGGCGTTGTGGCCACAATTTTTCACTTTACAAGCTAGCAGTACCATTTACATAACCGTGTTGTTATTCACCGTCGGCACTTATGTGTTGGCAGGCATCATGCGCGAACAAACCTGTTTTTGGCTCTGTCCGTATGCGCGGATTCAAAGCGTGATGTATGACACCGAAACCATTTTGCCCACTTATGACTACAAACGCGGCGAACCCCGCGGCCGTTTGAAAAAAGGCCAACCACAAGAAGACAAAGGCGATTGTATCGAATGCGGTCAATGCGTGGCCGTTTGTCCCACAGGCATTGATATTCGCGCAGGCCAACAAGAAGGCTGTATCACTTGCGGTTTGTGTATTGATGCCTGCGACAGCATCATGGATAAAATCAACAAATCCCGTGGTTTGATTCGCTACGCCTCTTATGATGAAATCGAAGGCCAGCCCGCTGTGCCTTTATTCAAACGGCCACGGGTGATTGTCTATTTGGGCATCATTACTTTGGCTTTTTGCGGCATTTTATATGGCTTAACCCATTTGGGTTCGATTAAAATGCAGGTGTTGCACGAACGCCAACCCTTGTTTGTGATGCAAAGTGATGGCTCAATTCAAAACAAATTTGTGTTGAAAATCCAAAACAAAACCAGTGCTGAGATGAAAGCGAATGTCACCGCCAAAGGCCCCAAAGGCATGGTACTGATGGGCGCGGAACATCCCTTGTTGTTGAAAAAAGCCAACACCAGTTCATTCACCGTGTTTGTCAAAACGCCCAAAGAAAACATCAATCAAGCGCGTGAGCCTTTGACTTTTTATGTGGAAAATATTGACGATAAAACGCAAAACGCGGATTATGAGAGCATGTTTTTCAGTCCCCAACATTAAGAGGTTATCATGTCCAATACACCGTCTTTTTTATCGCAAGACAACAAAGAAGCTTTAAAAAACCCGTGGGTTTTGGGTTGGTTGGGTTTTGTCACCTTGGTTTTTATCGTCAACGTCGTTTTTGTCGTGACTGCGATGAAAACCAGCCCCGGTTTAGTCGATGAAGATTATTATGACAAAGGCCGCGACCACGAACGCCATGTGCAAGATAAATTGGTGGCCAAAAGCCGATTAGGGTGGCAAATCAACTTAAACAGCGCGTTGGATGAAGTCAAAATGGGAAAACCGATGGCTTATCATCTCAACGTGGTGGACAAAGCAGGGATGCCGTTGGCCGCTGATGAAGTGATGTTGATGGCTTATCGCCCCAGCGATGCCAATGCCGACTTCAGTTTGCCCATGGCCATGACTGAAACAGGCTTATACCGCGCTGAGCTGGTCTTTCCGCTCAAAGGCCATTGGGAATTGACAGCCACAGTCAAACACCAACAAGATCAATTGAGCCTGACCCAAAAAATCAACGTAGCACCCTAAAAAAAATGGCAAACACATCTGTGTTTGCCATCCTTTTCTAAGCTCTTCTTAAAGGTTAATGTTCAGATTCAGGCTTGGGTTTCTC
>DYSU01000010.1:0-47266 GCA_020726335.1 Thiomargarita sp.
TTGAATATTGTAATGTTATTGAATTGTCTGGTTTATTTCCAATAAAACACCCATGGCCAATGTTGGTTTTGTTGGGTTTGCAAGCGTTGTCCCACAGTTAAATATTGGCGCAATTGGGCTTCATCATAAGCGGTTGTCAAGATGAATAACGCCCGCTGGTTTTCGACGCGCACTACATCCACTTGATATATTTCTTTGAATTGACTGAAATAATTTTTAATCAAGCTAAAATCCTCTGCTTGACTTAAGTTTTCTATCCACACTTCCATAGAATGAACAGCCCTTGTTGTTGTGTTGTCTGCGGGCAAAACAGGCTTTATCTGTTCTGTTGGTTCAATGGGCGGTTCAAGCGCAGGTTGTATCGCCATTGCGACATTGGCCACGCTCACAGGCGGCGCATGGGTTGGCGGTTGTTGTAAATATTGGCTGGCATGAACAATGCCCTGTTGTAGTGGAGTTTCTATGGTTTGCCCTGCGTCTTGCCAGTGTTCGTGTTGTTGGTCACGGTAAAGGTGCCAACGGCTTTGCCAACCTGTTTCATCGGGATAAAAATACAGGGTCAATATCCATTCGGTGGGATAACGTTGCGAGGCGTGTCGAATGTTTTTTAAGTTGTTGGCCGCCAGTTGAATGGGGCTGAGTGCGCGCAGGTCTTGGGAATCAAACAGGGGAAATAACAACAGCAAACCTTGTTGTTCAGCGGCTGTTTGTAGGGGTTGGTAAATCGCGGTGTCGGTGCGTTGGATGAAGCGTTGTTGACCCTTTTGCTGTTGGACAAACCAAACTAAAATCGGCGTGCTGTGGGTTTTGGGGCGGTTTTCAGCTTGGGTTTCGTCTATTGGGTTGTCTGTTGTTGTTAAGTCATTGTGGGTTGTCGCTTGACTTAGTTGACAAAAAAACCATACAATCGCGCCGAAAAAAACAGCATGGAAGCGAACATATCGTCTTAACCTTACCGTGGATTTTCTATTAATCACTGCGGGTATTTCTCCTTGCCTTATGCTGACTTGCCCCTGCTGTTACTGTAGTTTCCATGGGTTTTACCCTAACTAAGCACATCTGCATCTTATGAATAAATCGCATAAACCTTTGACCTTAATCATTTTAGATGGTTGGGGTTATACTGAACACCATGAATACAACGCCATTTTTGAAGCCCACACGCCCACTTGGGATAGATTATGGCAAAACGCACCGCGCACTTTTTTGCGTGCTTCAGGTGCTGAAGTGGGTTTGCCTGCCAATCAAATGGGTAATTCGGAAGTCGGTCATTTAAATTTGGGCACGGGCAGGGTGGTTTATCAAGAATTCACCCGCATCAGCCGTTCCATCCGCACAGGTTCGTTTTTTACCAACCACACTTTAACCGATGCCGTTGATTTGGCTAAAGAAAAAGGCAGTGCGGTGCATATCATGGGCTTGTTGTCTTTAGGGGGCGTACACAGCCATGAAGACCATATTATAGCAATGGCTGAACTGGCGGCACAACGTGGTATCGATAAAATTTATTTACACGCTTATACAGATGGCCGCGATACCCCGCCAAAAAGTGCCTCCAGCTCGATTCAACGGATGAATCAAGTGTTTAAACGCATAGGCAAAGGCCGTTTTGCTTCCCTCATTGGCCGTTATTATGCGATGGACAGGGACAACCGTTGGGAAAGGATACAAAAAGCCTATGATTTAATTGTCAACGGCCAAGCCGAATTTGAAGCCAATGACGCGATTAAGGCCTTGGAAATGGCTTATGAACGCGGTGAAACCGATGAATTTGTTCAAGCCACGGCGATTGTCAGCAAAAGCAAAAAGCGCGTCAGAATCAAAGATGATGATGTGGTGGTGTTCATGAACTTTCGTTCTGACCGCGCCCGCCAAATCACCCGTGCCTTTATTGAACCCAAATTTAATGAATTCAAACGCAGTTATGTGCCAAAAATCAGTCGCTTGGTCTGCTTAACTGAATACAAAAAGGAATTTGATGCGCCTGTGGCGTTTCCTTCTGAACGCTTGGAAAACGGCTTGGGCGAATACATCGCCGACAAAGGTTTGCGCCAACTGCGAATTGCTGAAACCGAAAAATATGCCCATGTGACATTTTTTTTCAACGGTGGCTCAGAAAAAATCTATGAAGGTGAAGACCGCATTTTGATTGATTCGCCCAAGGTCAAAACCTATGACCTCAAACCTGAAATGAGTGCCAAAAAAGTCACGGATAAACTCATCAAAGCGATGAAACGCACTTCAAATGACAAACCTTTTTACGATGTCATCATTTGCAATTATGCCAACAGCGACATGGTCGGCCACACAGGCAACATGGAAGCCGCGATTAAAGCGGTGGAATACATTGATTCTTGTCTGCAACAACTGATTAACACCGCCAATGAAATCGGTGCAGAGCTGTTGATCACCGCTGACCACGGCAATATCGAAAAAATGCGCGATTTAGAAACCGAACAACCGCACACCGCCCACACCACCAATTTGGTGCCGTTCATTTATGTGGGCAATCGTGCGGTGGTGATGAATGACAAAGGCGTGTTATCGGATGTCGCGCCCACCATGCTCAGTTTAATGGGTTTGGAATCACCACGGCAAATGACAGGGCGTTCGTTAATTGGCTTGCCAAAAGGCGACGTGCTGGAAAACCAAGGCATTGTCTATGGCATTACAGGCATCCATTTAGGTACAGCTTGCGCGGGGATTAAACAAACTGAACACGATGATTTGACTTTAATCAAAATCAACAGCGAAGCGCAAGTGGCGGCAGTGTTCACCCGCAATGATTTTTGCGCCGCGCCCGTGCAAATTGCCCGCCAACATCTGCAAGAAGCCACCCCACGCTTTTTGTTGATCAACTCAGGCAACGCCAATGCAGGCACAGGTCAACAAGGCATGGATGACGCGCTGGCCTGTTGTCAAGCGGTTGCTGACCAAAACCATTGTAAAATCAACCAAGTGCTGCCCTTTTCCACGGGGGTGATTGGTCAGTATTTGCCCGTGGATAAAATCAACCCCGCGATTCCAAAAGCCCTGCGCAACGGTGATTGGCAACAAGCGGCCAAAGCCATCATGACCACCGACACCGTGGAAAAAATCGTATCCAGTCAAATCATGATTCAAGGCAAAACCGTCAACATCACAGGCATTGCCAAAGGCTCAGGCATGATTTGCCCTGACATGGCGACCCTGTTGGCGTTTATTGCCACCGATGCCAAAGTGAGCAAAAAATTACTGCAAACCTGTCTGCAACAAGCGGTCAACAAAAGCTTCAACCGCATCACCGTCGATGGCGACACCTCGACCAACGATGCCTGTGTATTGATTGCCACAGGCAAAGCGGGTCATACCTTGTTGGCAGATGAAAAAAACCCCGATTATCAACAACTTCAGCAAGCCATCTCCCACAATTTTCAACAATTAGCGAAAATGATCATCCGTGACGGTGAAGGCGCGACCAAATTCATCACGGTTCAAGTGGCGCAAGGTCGTGATGAACGCGAATGCTTGAAAGTGGCCTATACCATTGCCCATTCACCCTTGGTTAAAACCGCATTTTTCGCCAGTGATGCCAACTGGGGGCGGATTTTAGCCGCCGTCGGGCGCAGTGGTTTGACCAGTTTTGATTTGCAGAAAGTCAAAATCTACTTAAACCATGTTTGTATTGTGGAAAACGCAGGCCGCGCCGCCCACTATACGGAAGAACAAGGCAAGGCCGTGATGCAAGAAACAGACATCACCATCAAAGTTTTATTGGGACGCGGTGAAGCCAACACCGAAATTTGGACAACAGACTTGTCGTATGATTATGTCAAAATCAATGCCGAATACCGCACTTAAACGGGATAACAAGCTTGATTTTTAAGGTAAAATTCAGCTAAAACCCAATCAGCGGGGTGGGTGATTTTCAAATTACTGACCTCGCCCACAACCAACTGGCCATAATGGCCTTGCAATTCCATCGCTTGCGCTTCATCGGTCACGGTGAGGTTGTTGGCCAAAGCCTGTTCTAATGCGTGGTGCAATAAACCGACACGAAACATTTGTGGCGTTTGTGCGTGCCAAAGGTTGTCGCGTGCAACCGTGCGTTGAATCACGCCTTGGGCATCGCCCAGCTTCATGGTGTCGCGCACAGGTTGCGCCAACAGCCCGCCCACAGGGTGATTTTTCAAATCGTTCATCAAGCGTTCAATGGTTTGTCGCTGAACGCAAGGGCGCGCCGCATCGTGGGTCAACACCCAATCGTGTTCATCGGCACAAACTCTAATAAAATCAAGCGCATTGAAGACGGATTGACAACGTTCAGCACCGCCGATGACGGTGGATATTTTGGGGTACTTTTGGGCTATTTTGGGCCAAAATTCATCGTCAGGATGTACGGCCACCACCACTTGTTGAATCACATCCATGTCAAGAAAACAGTGGATGCTATGCTCTATCACCGTTTGCCCACACAGCGGCAAATATTGTTTGGGGTGTTTGCTGGCCATTCGTTTCCCCATGCCAGCGGCGGGAATGATAACCCAACAGCTCATGATATTATCTGTTTGTTTTTAATGTTAAAATATTCGTGGTCAGCCGCAGGGCGGAGAATTTCAAAGGTTTCATAAAACACATTGGGTTCACAAGGATAACCGCTGTTGTCGTTGGCTTGGACAATGAAATAGCCCGATTCGGCGTGAAAATTTTCATTGCGGACTTGAAAATCTAAAGGTTCATACGTTTGGTATACCCGCATTTCAAAAGTGCGTTTTTGCACTTTAAGTTTTTCACCCGTTGGGTGGGTGCTGATGATGCAATACAGTTGGTCAAACTGTTTGCCCGGCACAGGCCAATGTTCGCCTTGGGTACCGCATAAAATATAATCGCCCATAAACGCGGTTCTTGCCCCTTCCCAAGTTTCCACCACCTGTTGTTTTTCCACTTTAACCGCTTCTAATTGAATCGGGCGGCGACCAGCGATATAGGTTTGACTGCGGTTGTCCATTCATTAATCCTTGGCAATGGTAGCATGAATAATAATCAAGTGTGCTATTATTTAGCGATTGAAATCAATAAGCAAAAACTGATGTCGTGCCCTACTTTTATTGAGCTTGATTGGTCTGCCTTAGCACATAATTTCCATTTAGTCAAAAAACAGTGTCCCCAAGCAAAAATCATGGCAGTGATTAAATCCGACGGCTATGGCCATGGTTTGCTGGCAGTGGCTGGGCATTTGCCCGATGCCGATGGTTTTGCCGTGGCCTGCATTGAAGAAGCCTTGCAATTGCGCGCAGCGGGAATCAGCCAGCCCATTTTATTGTTGTCAGGCTTTTTTGAAGGGGCCGAATTGCCGTTGATTGCACAACATCACTTGGCTTGTGTGTTACATCAGCCCTGGCAGTGTGAAGAATTGTTGCGTTATCCTGTGCCAACCCCGCTGGCCATTTGGCTGAAAGTTGACACAGGCATGGGACGGCTGGGTTTATCGCCTGAGCAATTACACACTTTTTGGCCCCAATTAAAAAATGCGCCCCAAGTACAATCTTTGACTTTAATGAGCCATATGGCGTGTGCAGATGACCGCAACCACCCGCTTAATCAACAACAATTGCGCTTATTTGCTGATTATCAACAATATTATCAAACCCCTGCCAGTTTGGCCAATTCCGCTTGTTTGCTTGCCATGCCCAACAGCCATTATACATGGGTGCGGGCGGGCATTATACTGTATGGGGTTTCGCCTTTTTTACCCGAACAGCGTTTAGCCGCTTTGCCCTTAAAACCTGTGATGCGTCTGCGATCAAGTCTGATGGCTGTCGTGTGGCATCACAAAGGCGACAACATCGGTTATGGCGGCACATGGCGGTGTCCACAAGACATGCCTGTGGGCATCATTCCAATTGGCTATGGCGATGGCTATCCCCGCCATGCCAAAAATGGCACGCCTGTTTTATTGAATCAACGCCCCGTGCCGTTGATTGGGCGGGTGTCGATGAATTTAATCAGCCTTGATTTGCGCAGCCAACCCCATGCCCAAGTCGGTGACCCCGTGTTGTTGTGGGGACAAGGCTTGCCCGTGGAAACCGTAGCCGATCATGCCGATACCATTGGCTATCAATTGTTGACCAATGTCACCCAACGGGTTGCACGCAAAACAATTTAAATAAAAATTTATATTTAAATCTGAGTGTTATTAAGCAGGACAAAAACCGCGGATAACTCGGTTTTTATTTAAAATCAATCAATTAAGCCACGCAATGGGGTGCGAACGCATGGAACGAATGACTTTAAGTGGTGGGCGGGTTTTAGACCCCTTGACAGGTTTTGACGCAATCACAGATGTGCATATTGCCAACGGCAAAATCATCGCTTTGGGTGACAAACCCGCTGATTTTATCGCTGACAGTGTCTTGGATGTGCGCCAACAAGTGGTGGTGCCGGGGTTGGTTGATTTGTGCGCCAGATTGTGGGAAAACAGCACCCAGCAAAAAGCCCATATTTGCAGTGAAACCAGAGCGGCCAGCTTGAATGGCATCACCACCTTGTGTTGTCCGCCTGACATGCAACCGATTATCGACAATTCAGCCGCATTGGAATTGTTGCAACAACGCAACCACCGCAGTGTATTATTATTGAATTTATTGCCATTGGCGGCGCTGACCAAAGAGCTGGCGGGCGAACACTTAACCGAAATGTACACTTTAACCCGCATGGGCTGTGTCGGGGTGAGCAATGCCCAAATGCCCGTGGCCAACAGCCAAGTGTGGAAAAATGCGCTGGAATACGCCGCCACCTATGATTTGACCGTGTTCATCTATCCGCGTGATGCGTGGCTGGGGCGCGATGGTTGTGTCCATGAAAGCGCGCTCAGCACCCGTTTGGGCTTGCGCGGTATTCCCGCCTTAAGCGAAAACGTTGCCTTGGCGCGTGATTTATTGCTGGTGGAACAAACAGGGGTGCGCGCCCATTTTTGTCGCCTGTCCACTGCCCAATCAGTGGACATGATCGCCCAAGCCCAAGCCAAAGGTTTGCCCGTGACAGCAGATGTTGCGTTGCATCAATTGTTTTTAACCGAAAACGACAACCGCCATTATGACACCGCTTGCCATGTGTATCCGCCGTTGCGCAGTGACCGCCACAAAACCGCGTTGCGTCAAGGGGTAAAATCAGGGGTTATCAGCGCGATTTGCTCTGACCACCAACCGCAATCGCCTGACAGCAAAGCCTGTATTTATGCCGAATCATCCCCAGGGATTTCCGCCTTGGACAGTTTTTTGCCATTGAGTTTAAAATTGGCCGCCGAGCTGAACATGTCTTGGCATGATTTATTTCAGCGCATCAGCCAACAACCCGCGCAAATTTTACGTCAACCCTGTCTGGGCTTGAACGTTGGCGCGCAGGCCGATCTATGTGTCTTTGACCCTGAAGCAGTTTGGTCGTTGCAAAAAGCCGACATGCACAGTATGCGTTACAATACACCGTTTCTCAGCTGGGAATTCAAAGGCCGCGTCACCCACACTTTATTAAATGGACAGAGGAGTTTTGCATGAGTAGCATCAAAATCAGTTTAATCGCGTTAATCAGTTGTAGCGCGCTGTATTTTTCATCCGTGGCCACGGCAGAAGAATTCAGTGCAGAAGAAGTGGCCAAATTAAAAGACCGTTGTCGCCGCAAACCCGATGACCCCGCATGTAAAGTGCTGGGCAAGGTGCTGGAACATGCGCGCAAACGCTGTTTGCAACAACCTGAAAAAGAAGTGTGTAAACGCTTGAACGAAGGCGAAGCACCGCTTGTTGAACCCGCACCACCTGCACCACCTGCCCAATAAGCCGTTTACTCTGCCTTGCCCTGCAAGGCAGACTTGTTTTTTGGTCAAGCTCTTGCTTAATAAACAGCACCGTTTTTTTGAGTCTTGATTATGCGATGTTTTATCATTTTTTTCCTGTTTTGTTTGGTTAAACAAAATGTTAGCGCGCTGGAGATTGACCCCCACATCAGCGCAGGGGGACGCTATAGCGACAATCCGCAACAATCGACCACCGCCACCCAAGGGCAATGGATTAATGAAATTGAAGTGGTCAGCACAGCACAACAAAAATCACAACAAATAGATGCCCAAGCACAAGGGCAAATGACGGTGGAAAACAGCCGAGTCAACGCCCAATTGCAGTCGGATATTGATTGGCATCTCAAACCCCAACAACTGGATTGGCTGTTTCGCAATGTCCTACAACAAATTCGCCAAGATGTCCGCAAAACCGCCCAACGCGATAACCGCCAGCCTGTGCATCAATTCAGCACAGGCCCTGTGGTGCGCGCTTTCTTGTCGCCGATTGACCAACTGACGTGGCAAACGTTATACAGCCAAACCACAGGCGAACAACAGCAAAGCCACGGTTATGACAGCCAACTTTTATGGCAACATCTTTTATCACCCGTTTACACGTTTAACAGCCAACTCATTGGTTTTAAACAAAAAGATACGCAACAACGCAGAGGCTACAAAGCCAGCGTCGGTTTGGCAGGCCAGTTGCGCGACAGCCATTGGCAAGTGGATGTCGGTTGGAACGCTTTACATCAAAGCACCCAAGCTGAACAAACCGGTTTTTTATGGCGGTTGGGCTATGATTATCAAATCGACCGTCAACAAAGCCTGATTTTTTCCCTCGGCGATGCGTTGAGCGACACCCGTCACAGATCGTTGGCGAATGACCCAACCACCTCAACACTGCAAACCCGTGGCGGTGTTGTGCGTTATCAACGCCAAATGGCGCGGGGTTTATTCAGTGTCGGCTACAGCCAAGAACTGACACGGCTGTCGCAACAACTTTCCCAGTTAAATCCTTATATTAATGAAGATTTTAGCCAAGATGATGACCTTGTTTTAGAGCAATTCAGCCTGCAATACAGCCAAGGCCAGCCGAATTTATGGCAATGGCAAGTCGATGCAGGTTATCATCACTATGATTATCAACAACTTGGCCGCGATAACGGTGTTTGGCATGTGGCCATCAGCAGCCGTTACCCGATTTTACCGCGCTTGAGCTTGGGTATTGAAACGCAAATGCAATGGCTGGCCAGTGACCTGTTGAGCGATGAACGTTACGGCCATTGGGGCATCATCAGCCATTATGCCTTAAGCCGCAATTGGCTGTTGAAAAGCGGTTTTCGCCAACACCGCAAGCTGAATCAAACCACGCAACAACGTGCAATCGAAAACGAAGTGTTTATGGCGATAGAATATTGAAGGAGGAAAAAGTGGTTATTTTTGCCTGTGGCAACCCCAGTCGCGGTGATGATGCGCTGGCTTTGTGTTTGGTTGATGGCTTGGCAGAAAGCCAAGCTCTGCAATTGATTTGTGATTTTCAACTGCAAATTGAACACACGCTGGATTTGGCGCAACAAGATTTGGCTTTGTTCATTGATGCCGACAGCCATTGTTTATCCGCCTGTCAACTGCAAGCGCTATCGCCCCAAGCCATGCCCGATTACAGCAGTCACAGCCTGCACCCCGCCACCTTGTTGGGCATTTATCAACACCACCTCAAACAACCGCCGCCGCCCGCGTTTTTATTGCGCTTACGCGGCCAGCAGTTTGCGTTGGGAACAGGCTTAAGCGTGCAAGCGCAACAAACATTACAAACTGCGCGACCTTTGCTACAATCGTTATTGACCCAACCTTGCGTTCACTTTTGGCGACAACACTGCAATGAATTCATTTATCCGTCAACTTCTGACCCCCAAACCCACAGCGACCGCGCTCATACCGCTGTTGCACGCGATTCAAGCGCGCTTTAATTACCTGCCCGCGTTTGCGCTGGCCGCTTTGGCTGACGCTTTGCAGTGCAGTGTGGCAGAAATTCACAGCGTCAGCAGTTTTTATCATTTATTCAACCACAGCCCACGCGCTTATGACATCCGTTTTAGCCACAACATCATTGAAATTTATCAAGGCAAAGCGGCTTTGATGCAACAACTGTTGGACGGCTTACAGCTCAAACAAGGCCAAGTACGCCCCGATTTACGGGTGTGCGTGGACAACACCTCTTGCATAGGCATGAGCGACCAAGGCATATCCGCGCTGGTCAATGGTTTACCCGTCACCCATTTGACCCCGGCGCGCATTACGCAAATGATTGAATTAATTGAACAAAGCATACCCATCAGCCAATGGCCCGCCACATTTTTTCAAATTGACCACAGGATTCAACACAAAAACCGCTTATTAAACAGTCAGATAAAAGCGGGCGACGTGTTGACAAAACTCAGCGACAAGGCGCAGATGTGGCAAACCCTGCAACAGGCAGGCATTCGCGGTTGTGGCGGTGCGGGTTTTCCCGTGTATCAAAAATGGCGGCTGTGTCAGGCAACGCCTGCCAAACAGCGCATCATCGTTTGCAATGCCGATGAAGGTGAGCCTGCGACCTTCAAAGATCGCGTTTTATTGAGCGATTATCCCGAATGGGTGATTGAAGGCATGACCATTGCCGCCCAATTAATTGAAGCGAATCAAGGATTTATTTATCTGCGCGGCGAATACCGTTATTTATTGCCCATGCTGGAAGCCGTGTTGGCGCAACGGCGGCGGTTGGGCTTATTGGGGCCAGCCGCAGGGTTTGATATTCAAATTTATTTGGGTGCGGGCGCGTATGTTTGCGGCGCAGAAACGGCCTTGCTCAATTCGCTGGAAGGTCAGCGCGGCATACCGCGTGCCGTGCCACCGTATCCCGTCAACCACGGCTATTTGGGTTGGCCAACGGTGGTCAACAACGTTGAAACCTTGGCGCAAGTGACCTTGGCGTTTTTAATCGGCGGGCAACACTTTGCCCAAATCGGCACGGCAGCCAGCAAAGGCACCAAATTATTCAGCGTCAGCGGTGATTGTCAGGCTGGCATTTATGAACTGCCGTTTGGCACTACAGTGGCCGAGCTGTTGGCGTTGGCAAACGCAACCGAAGTGCAAGCGGTGCAAAATGCAGGCGCGGCAGGACAACTGCTTTTGTCGCCAGATTTTCACCGCCGTTTTTGTTTCGATGATGTGGCCAGCACAGGTTCGTTCATGGTGTTCAATCGCCAGCGCGATTTGTCGGCCATGGTGGCCAATTTTGCCCAATTTTTTGCCGCTGAAAGCTGTGGTTTTTGCACGCCGTGCCGCGTCGGCACCCGTTTGATGGCCAAAACAGTGGAAAAAATCCAAGCAGGTCAAGGCCATGCACGCGATGTGGACGATTTAACCGACCTTTGCCACTTGTTGCGCCACCACAGCCATTGCGGTTTGGGCAGCAGTGCGGGCAATCACATCCGCGACACCTTGACGCAACGCCCTGATTTATATCCATTAAAAGCTTAATCGGCATGAACTGTTTATTGCGCTATTTTCTGCGTCACGGCAAAACAGGTAAAGTTTATCAAGACAAAGTGTTTAACGGCGTGAATTTATCCATTGGCCGCGCCGCTGACCAAACCTTGTTTTTATCCGATTTGCGCGTGGCGTTGCAACATGCCGTCATCAGCCAAACCCATAAAAACCGTTTTTTGCTTCAATCCAAATCGTTGTTCGGCATTTGGGTCAATGGCCGTTTGGCGCAATCGGTGGTGATTGGCACAGGCGATGAAATTAAAATCGGCAATTCGATTTTAAAAGTGGTTGAACCGTTGCAAGATTTTGATTTATGTTTAGAAATTGAAATCATGCCCGCAGGCAAAACGCGGTTGCCCAGCAAACAAGCGCGCCCACAAGCTCTGTGGTGGCGCAGTGTGCGGGGCTGGTCGTGGGTGTTGTTTTTGACCGTCATCGGTTTTTTTTTGCTGTTGCCGCTGTTCAGTGTTTATCAACAAGATTTTTATCAGCCTTATGTTGACCAATGGGCAGAAAAATTGAATATTGACACCATGGAACAAGAATTGTCTTTGCCGCTGATGTTCAGCCAACGTTTTTGGAACACGGGTCAAGTGGCTTCAGCGCATTATTATTTTCAACAAGATTGCGGCGTATGCCATCAAAATGCGTTTGAACCTGTCACCGATGCCCGTTGTGTCAATTGTCATGACCAAACTGCGCCGCATGTGGAGCCTGATTTTTATGATTTGCCTGAAATTCAGCAAACCCGTTGCGCAGTTTGTCACCCTGAACACAACGGCAAACACGCATTGGTGCGCCAAGATGACCATTTATGCAGCCAATGCCATCAAAATTTACAAGCGCGGGTGGACACCGATTTGGACGATGCCAGCGATTTTGGTCAACATCACCCCGAATTGCGTGCTTCATTGTTGCGCGAAGACAATGGCACTTTTCATATTGAACGCTTAAGCGAACGCCAGCCACAGTTTGTTGAAACTTCTCACCTTAAATTTTCCCATGAAACCCATTTAGACCGCCGTGGTTTGATGACATTGGATGGCGTTGAACGTTTGTGGTGCGAAGATTGCCATCAGCGCGACAAAGGCGAGAAAAAAACGCACCCGATTGATTATCAAAAACATTGCGCCAACTGTCATCCGCTGAATTTCACCCCGCTGGACAACAATCGTTTGGTGCCACACGGACGGGTCGCAGAAGTTTTATTCACTTTGGAAGAATATTTTGGCAATCTGGCGTTGTTGGGCGGTTATGAAGATTTTGATGGTGAACAAGTGCCTGAAGTGGTCAGCGGTCAGCGTGATGTCGAAGAATTAACGGCTGAACAATTGCACGCCGCCATGGCCTGGGCGAAACAAAAAGCTGAAAGCGTGGGCGAAGATGTGTTTGAATTCAGCTTGTGCATCAACTGCCATACGGTGGAGAAAACACAAGAAGACCCGCCGCGTTGGGAGATTGCAACCGTGGGAATTTCACAGCAATGGTATCCCAAAGCTTATTTTAACCACGAACAACACAAAAGCAACACATGCGTCACCTGCCATCTTGCGCCTGAATCGCCCAGCAGTGAAGAAATTTTGATGCCCACACTGACCACTTGCCGCGAATGTCATGCGGGCATTACCAGCCCCAATAAATTGCAATCGACTTGTGTGGATTGTCATGGTTTTCATACCCAAACCGATCATGTGATGGCTAAAAAAGACAGGTAATTGAAATGGAACAAAATTTTATTCCGTATGAATCTCGCACCACGCGCCCCAATGCGCGGGTATTGGTTTTAGCCCCCCATGCTGATGATGAAATTTTCGGTTGTGGCGGCGCGGTGATTGCCCACTGCCTGCAAGGCGATTTTGTGCAAGTGGTGGTGACCACCGATGGCCGCATGGCCGAACCCCAGCACCCCAACCCTGATGCCTATGTGCGCTTGCGTCAACAAGAAAGCCTGCAAGCGGCTCATCTCATCGGTTATGCCCCTGAGTTTTGGCCGTATGTTGACAGAGAGCTTTCGCAAGCGACTGATTTGGTTTCAAAAATTATTAATCATATTGAATCAGTTGCTTGTGACATGGTGTATGCGCCCAGTTTACACGAAATCCATCCCGACCATTTTGCGTTGGCGCAAGCCGCTGTCCATGCCATCACTCAATTAGCGAAACAAAACAATAACATACAATTGGTGATGTATGAAGTCGGTGTGCCGTTGGCGGCCAATGTGTTGCTGAACATCACGCCCTATTTTGCGCAAAAGCAACGGGCCATGGCGTGTTTTGCTTCACAATTGAAAATTCAAGATTACCGCCGCCATGTGCGGGCGTTGAATGAATACCGCAGTTATACACTGGGCAAAGACGTGTTGGCCGCCGAGGCCTATTATCAAATTGATGGGCTGACTTTGTTGCAACAGCCCCACCGCTGTTTTGGCCAGTCGCAACAAAATCTTTATTTTTTACAACAACTTACACTTGCGGGTGGGTGCGTTGTTCAAGGTTGAAGGTTTTGTTTAACGCATTGACATAGGCTTTGGCAGACGCTTTAATGATGTCAGTGTCCGCGCCATGTCCCGTTAAAATGATGCCATTTTTATCCAAACGCACATTGACTTCGCCTTGCGCGTCCGTGCCGTTGGTGACGTTTTTCACCGAATAAATTTGCAAATGCCAGCCGCTGTTGATAATGGCTTCAATCGCTTTATACGTCGCATCGACCAAGCCGCTGCCTGTGGCATCCACTGTGGTTTCTTGGCCATCGACTGACAAGGTGATTTCCGCGTGCGGCTGTTCGCCCGTTTCGGTTTCCCCCTTCAAATGCACCAATCTAATCCGTTCATTTTCGGTGGCAAACGTGTCGCTGACCAAGGCTTGCAAATCATCGTCATAAATTTCATGTTTTTTGTCGGCCAAATCTTTGAAGCGCGCAAATGCGGCGTTCAAATCTTCATCCGAGTTGAACACACAACCCAAGGTTTTTAAACGATCCCGAAACGCATTGCGCCCCGAGTGTTTGCCCAACACCATGCGATTGGCACCCCAACCGACCTCTTCGGCGCGCATGATTTCATAGGTTTCACGGTGTTTTAATACGCCGTCTTGGTGAATGCCCGATTCATGGGCAAACGCATTCTCGCCGACAATCGCTTTATTCGGTTGCACCGCAAAACCTGTGATGTTCGACACCAAACGCGAGGCCGTGAGGATTTGGGTGCTGTCTATTTGCGTGTTGCAGGTGAAAATATCTTGACGGGTGCGCACGGCCATCACCACTTCTTCTAACGACGCATTGCCTGCGCGTTCACCCAAACCGTTGATGGTGCATTCCACTTGGCGCGCACCGTTTTGCACCGCCGCCAATGAATTGGCCACCGCCAAACCCAAATCATTGTGGCAATGCACGGAAAAAATCGCTTGGTCGGCATTGGGGATGCGGTGGATTAAATTGTGAATCAAACCACCGAATTGATGCGGCAAATTATAGCCAACGGTGTCGGGGATGTTGACGGTTTTCGCACCCGCCGCAATCACCGCTTCAAGGATGCGGCACAAAAAATCCAATTCAGAGCGGCCTGCATCTTCGGGCGAAAATTCAACATCATCAGTGTATTGGCGCGCATGTTTGACCGCGAACACCGCTTGTGCCACCACGTCATTGGGGGTCATGCGCAATTTTTTTTCCATGTGAATGGGGGAGGTGGCGATAAAGGTGTGAATGCGCGCACGCTCTGCCATTTTTAATGCGGCAGCAGCTTGGTCAATGTCTTTTTGCAACGCCCGCGACAAAGCGCACACTGTGGCGGTTTTGATCGCTTTGGCCACGGCTTCCACCGCCGTAAAATCGCCCAAGCTGGCGGCGGGAAAACCCGCTTCAATCACGTCTACCCGCAATTTTTCCAAAGCCAAAGCGATGCGTACTTTTTCATCTTTGGTCATGGAAGCCCCCGGGCTTTGTTCGCCATCACGCAAAGTGGTATCAAATATAATAAGTTTATCAGACATCATGAGTTTCCTTATAAGGCACGTTAATATGATATACGGATGGGTTTAATGCTTGATATGAGAGAGGCTGCCCCTCAGGGCAGGAAGCGTGACAGCAAAAAGGGGGCGTTGCGCAAACACAAGCGCATCCTGTTGGATTGGATGTTAAGCCATGACAGAGTAAACGCGGGTGCAGTTTCCATAACCGACATAATAATGGCTATTGTCGCATTTGCCAATGATTATTTGCCCAAAAGCAACGAAGACAAAAATAAAGCGGTCACTTTGTTGGTGGGCTTAAAATTGATTATCGGCTAAAATAGCGGCCATAGACAGCAGATTTTAGGATAAAACATGCAAAAACAAACAGTTGATTATGGCAAGGTCGCGGTTTTTTTGGGCGGCCATTCAGCCGAACGGGAAATTTCACTCAACAGCGGCCAAGCGGTGTTGGCCGCCTTGTTGCGCCAAAACATTGATGCGGTGGCGATAGACCCACAACAGAATTTACTTGAACAAATACAACAGCATAAACCAAATCGGGTGTTCATCGCCCTGCATGGGCGTGGGGGTGAAGACGGTTTAATCCAAGGTTTTTTGGACACCTTGGGTCTGCCCTATACGGGCAGCGGGGTGCTGGGTTCGGCGATTGGCATGGACAAATGGCGGTGCAAACAAATTTGGCAATCCATGGGTTTGCCCACGCCCAAAGCGATGATGATTGATGAACGCACGGATTTAACTGAAGTTTTACAAAGCCTTGGCTTGCCGTTGATGATCAAGCCACCGCATGAAGGCTCCAGCGTAGGCATGAGCAGAGTGGACAAAGCCCATGATTTGCCCGCCGCGTTGGCCGTTGCCCGCGCCCATGATGCGGTGATTTTGGCTGAGCAATTCATCCATGGGGCAGAATACACCGCCAGTTTATTGCAAACGCGCGCCTTGCCGTTGATTCGCTTGCAAACCCCCCACAGTTTTTATGACTATCAAGCCAAATACCACGACAAAACCACCCAATACCATTGCCCTTGCGGCTTGCCCGTTGCGCTGGAAACAAGCCTACAAACCATGGCGCAACAAGCTTTTGTCGCCGTCGGTGGCCACGGTTGGGGACGGGTGGATTTTATGCTGGATGAACAACAACAGCCATGGCTGTTGGAAATCAACACGTCGCCGGGCATGACCGACCACAGTTTGGTGCCAATGGCGGCCAAAGCGGTGGGCTTGGATTTCGATGCGTTGGTGTTGCAAATATTAGCCAATACCTTATAAATCAAGGCGTTATCATGCCATATCGCCGCATTTTAGTCATCGCCACCCGCCAAATCGGTGATGTGCTGTTGATTACGCCGCTGTTGCGCAGTTTGCATCACGCTTATCCGAAGGCACAATTGGATGTGTTGGCGTTTGCAGGTCAAGCGGGTATGTTGCTGGGCAATGGCGATGTTCATCAAGTGATTGAAATTGCTTGCAAACCAAGCGTACAGCAACACAGACAGTTGTTGCGCCAAATTTTTCGCCGCTATGATTTGGCCATCGCCACACTGACGGGCGATAAACCGCTGTTGTATGCGTGGCTGGCGGCTGAACGCCGCATCGCTTGTGTGCCGCCTGCGCCATGGCAAAGTGTATGGAAACGCTGGATTTGCCATGCTGTCGTGCCATTTGATGATGTCAACAGCCACACTGTGATTCAGAACCTGCGTTTGGCTGATTTGTTGCACATCTCCCGCGATTACGCCCTGTATCCGCCTGTTTCGGCGGAAAAAATACCGCCATTGCCTGCTGATTTTGTGGTGTTGCATCTGTCACCGATGTGGCCATACAAACGTTGGCCTGCAACGCATTGGCAAGAATTGCTGGATTTTTTCCAGCAAAAAAAAATGGCAGTGGTGTTGACGGGCGGCAACCACGCTGAAGAATTGGCGTATATCCACAGCGTGGTGGGCAAGCGCGATGTCATCAATTTGGCGGGGTGCTTGAGTTTGGCGCAAGTGGCCGTGATTTTGCGCCAAGCCCGTGCCTATCTGGGGCCTGATACCGCCGTGACCCACTTGGCCGCCGCGTCTGGGGTGTTGACTGTTGCGCTGTTTGGGCCGACCAATCCTGTCAAATGGTCACCATGGCCTGTTGATTATCACTGTGACCGCAACCCTTTTGTCCGTAAAGCGGTCTGTCAACAAGTGGGCAATGTGGTGGTGTTGCAAGCTGATTTGCCCTGTGTGCCTTGTCATCAAGAAGGCTGTGACCGCCATCGCCACAGCCGCAGCCTTTGTATGGAACAATTGTCGGTTAATCAAGTCATTAAAACGTTGCCATATTATAATTTATGATGCAATATATGCTGATTATTGAATCACTTATGCCCCATTGAAGTGTTCAGGAGATAAAAACGAATGAAAACCTCTGCCCTTGTCTGTTGTGTCTTTATCGGTTGTTTTGCGGCATCTACTGCGTTGGCGCGTGGTTTATGCGTGAATACCCGCCAAGTGACAACCGATGATGATATCAATGCGTTAATCACTGAAAGTATTGAAGAATTGATGTCTCGCACCATCACCACGGCATCAAAACACGAAGAATCACGCGATTGCAGTCCCGCCACCACGTTGGTGATCACCGCTGAGCAAATTCGAGAACGCCATTATGTCAATTTGGTTGATTTGCTGGAAGATGTGCCATCGGTCAATATTCAACGTGCCAGCCGTTCATCCAGCTATAACAACGTCAGTATTCGCGGCCACGTCAACAGCAACACGTTTTTGATTTTGCAAGATGGGGTGCGGATTGATTCGCCGATGGGTGGCGAAATTCCTGTGGCGGATAATTTTCCGCTCTACCATGCCAAACAAGTGGAAATTTTAATGGGGCCTGTGGCCGCGTTGTATGGCGCGGATGCGTTCGCAGGGGTGATTAACATCATCACCGAAGACGAAAAACCCCGCCACAGCACGGCTGCGGTTTCAGTCAGCCAAGGCCGTGATGATTATAAATATTATCAAGGGCTTGGTGTGTTGCGCTTCAATGATAAAGTCAGCCTTACGTTGAGTGGCCACAGCCATCAAACCGATAACGATGATTTGGCGGCACTTTATCCCGCACAATTTGCCAAAGTCGATGCCCGCACTTTTGCAGGCGATGTGGTGATTCCTGCCCGCGAACGTGAAGATTATCAAGGTGGGGTCAAAAGCAACAGCGCGTTTTTGAAATTAAATTTGGGTGATGATTTGACTTTGGGTTATCAACACAGTTTTTTTTCCAGTTTGACCAGCACAGGTGATTTACCCAGCACGGCCTTGTATTTGCCGCAAGGTCAGTGGAATACGCAAATCGACACCGCTTATCTAAAATACAAAACGGATTTGTCTGACCGCTTGTCCACTGAACTGTTGCTCAATTACAGCCGTTTTGAAGTTGACCCCTTGTCCAAATACCAAAATATTTATGTCAATTTTGCCGATGATGGGTATCAATATGCCAAGGGGGATAAGCGTTCCATCAGCCAACAATTCAATTATCTGCTCAGCGATGAGCATTTATTGTTGGGCGGGGTGGTGTATGACAATTTATATGCTTTGCCGCAAACGCCCAGCTTGCCCCAACCTTATGACCGCAACCGCTCACCGCAAGACCAAGGTTTGTATTACAGCAACACCGACATCCCCATTCCGATTTTAGACATGACTTATCACAACACCGCCCTTTATGCCCAATTGCAATCCAATTGGAATGAGCGTTTATCCACCACCTTGGGCCTGCGTTATGACAACAATTCTCGTTACGATGCCAGCTTAAACCCGCGTTTGGGTTTGGTTTATCGCCTCAGTGAACAAACCACGTTGCGCGGGTTATACGGCGAAGCGTTTCGCGCACCCTCGCCCAAAGAAAGCTTTTCCACTTATGGCTCTTTCAGCGGCGAACAAGATGAACAAGGGCGTTATATCGGTATTAAATTTCGTTCACCTAATTTTGATTTACAACCCGAAAAATCACGCAGTTTGTCCGTAGGTGTCGATCATTTATTCAACGCCGATTTGCATTTAAGTGCCAATGCGTATTACACCCAAGTGGATAATTTAATCGTCAGCCAAGATGAGGCTGTGCCAATCCAATACATTCCCAACGCGATTTTAAGTCAATCGTCTGTCAAAGAAAACGCGGGCGAAGAACAACATTATGGCTTTGATTTAATTCTTAGCGCGCAACGGCGTTTTTCTGCCCAATGGCAAGCCTCTCTCTGGGGGAGTTACAGTTTTGCCGATGGCTCAATCAAAGACAGCGTACAAGGCATGGCTTGGGATTTGCCTTATCTGTCCCGACATAAAATTAAGCTGGGCAGCACATGGCGTTATTTGCAAAAATATGTCATCACCCCCCAACTGTATCTCATCGGCTCAACCAACAGTGCGCGCCAAGATAAACATAACCTTGGCCATCGGATTAAAACCGCAGGTTATGTATTGGGTCATTTGCATTTGGGCGCGGAAAACGTCTTACCGAATTTGTCGGCCTATTTATCGTTTTACAATCTTTTCGACACCCGTTATTACGCGGCGGCAGGCTCAAGCAGCACCACCTTCACCGCCATGCCGCAAGCAGGACGCAGTGTCATTTTCAGCTTACGCTATCAATTTTAAGGATTCGTATGGTCAGCAGTGTAGAAGCAACACTGGGTTCATTGGAGCGCGACAAAATCGACTTTGACCGCTGGTTGCAACGCATTTGTCAACACCGAAACCTTGCAGAGCAAAACTTGTTGACCCAAGCTTATCATTTGGCGCAACAACACCACAACATCACCACCCGCCCATCGGGTGAACCTATTTTAATCCACATTTGCAACACGGTGGATATTTTAGCCGATTTGGGCATGGACACCGACACCTTGGTGGTGGCGATGATTTATGAAATGCTCAACCAAGAAGGGGTCAGCTTGGCGCAAATCCAACAGCAATTTGGCGATAAAATTGCGCGTTTAGTGTCTGAAGTCAACAACATGGCGTTTCTTCAACACAACAGCCAACACCCCGAATTACACAACGACCACATCCAAGCCGAAAGGTTGCGCAAAATGTTGTTGGCCGTGGTACATGATGTGCGCGTGGTGTTGATCAAACTGGCGGCACGGTTGCACGATATGCGTGTTTTGTCCAAACTGCCTGAAGATGAACAAAAACGCATCGCCCATGAAACCCAGTTGATTTTCGCGCCGCTGGCCAATCGGCTGGGCATTTGGCACATCAAATGGGAACTGGAAGACATGGCCTTGCGCTATTTGCAACCGCAGGTGTACAGCCGCATTGCTAAACTGCTGGATGCGCGGCGCATTGACCGCCAACGCTATGTTGAAAGCTTGATTCAACAACTCAATCATGAATTGAAAACCTTGGGCATCAAAAGCCAAATAACAGGCCGCGCCAAACACATCTACAGCATTTGGCGCAAAATGCAGCGCAAAAAAGTCGATTTTCACCAAATTTTTGATGCGCTGGCTTTGAGGGTGTTGGTGGATGACATCGGCGATTGCTATCGGGTATTGGGCGTGGTGCATAACAGTTGGCGACCCATACAAGGCGAATTTGATGATTATATTGCCGCGCCCAAAGCCAACGGTTATCGTTCGCTGCACACCGCCGTGATGGGACCTAAACAAAAAATCTTTGAAGTACAAATTCGCACCCACAACATGCACCAGCACGCGGAAATGGGCGTGGCTTCGCATTGGCGATACAAAGAAGGGGTGCAACATGATGTTTTTTTTGAACAAAAACTGGCGTGGTTGCGTCAAGTGTTGAGCAATCCGCACGAAGATGACGGCTTGTTGAGTGAACTGCAATCCGATGCCGACTTGATACGCATTTATGTCATCAGCCCAAAAAATCAAATCATCGAATTGCCCAAAGGCGCAACCCCGCTGGATTTTGCCTATCAAATTCACACCCATTTGGGCCACCGTTGTCGCGGCGCGAAAGTCAACGGCCAAATCGTGCATTTGAATAAAAAACTGAAAACGGGCGACAGAATTGAGATTTTAGGCGGCAGCCAACAAGAACCGAAACGCGATTGGCTTAATCCTGAGTTGGGCTACCTCAAAACCAGCCGCGCCCGTGCCAAAGTGCGCACATGGTTTAACCAACAAGACGACAAACAGCAAATCAAACACGGCGAAACCGTGTTAAAACAAGAATTGCATAGGCTCAACATCAAGGAAATCAACCTTGATGACATGGTCAAAACGCATAAAAAATTCAAAGACATCAATGAATTGCTGGCCGCTTTGGGGCGTGGCGATTTTAACATTGCCCAAATTTCTGAACTCGTCAATGAGCAGATTTTCCCCAGCAAAACCACCCAAAAATTGCCAAACAAAAGCCACAGCCAATCTGATATTCAAGTGTTGGGCGCAGAGGGTCTATTGACCACTATCGCCGCCTGTTGTCAACCTGTACCCAATGAACCGATTATCGGCTATATCAGCCAAACACGCGGCATTGTGGTGCATAAACAAACGTGTCCCCATATTCAAAAATGGCAAAAACAACGCAAAGAACGCTTGATTGAAGTCAGTTGGCACGCCCAAACAGCGTCGATTTACCCTGTTAAAATTCAAATTCACGCCCACGACCGTCAAGGTTTGTTGCGTGATGTCACCCATTTGCTCAGCAGTGAAAAAATCAACATCATTGCCATTCAAACCCAAACCGATGCCGACAACATCGCCGACATGATTTTAAATTTGGAAGTGACGGGTATTCAACAACTGAGCCGCGCTTTATTGAAAGTGGAACAATTATCCAACATCATTGAAGTGGTGCGCCTCAATTGACCGACATCCGCGCCCAACATTTGTTGATAGAATTTACCCGATGTCAGCGTGCGCGGCTAAATGATTTGCCTTATATTGAGCAATTGATGCAACAAGCGGCTACAGCGGCACAAACCACGGTGTTGGCTTCCATTTTTCATCCGTTTCAGCCCCAAGGGGTGACAGGCTTGTTGGTGATCGCCCAATCACATTTGTCCATTCACACATGGCCGCAATTCGCTTATGCCAGTGTCGATTTTTATACCTGTGGCACAGGTTTGCCCGAACAAGCTTATGCGGTGTTAAAACGCGGTTTGGGCGCGCAAACAGCCGAATGTTTGCTGGTTGACCGTGGCTTGTCGTTAAAGCAAACGGCAATGGCGGTGCGCTATCACCACCACCGTTGAACAATGCGATATTGCGCTGTAAAAAAAGGGCGGTGTTGTTATCTGCCATGGTTCAGTTTATTTTTAGCCCAATTAATGTTCTAATGCACTCAAAACTTTTTAAGCATCTCAGAAAAGGAACCCCCATGGCAGGCAGTGTAAACAAAGTAATTTTAGTTGGGCATTTGGGCAAAGACCCCGAAATGCGCTATACGAAATCAGACATGGCGGTTGTTAATTTCAGCATGGCCACAAGCAGTTCACAAAAGAACGACCAAGGCGAATGGCAAGACCAAACCGAATGGCACAAAGTCGTCTTGTTTGGCAAACAAGCCGAAACCGCAGGCCAATACTTGCGCAAAGGCAGTTTGGTGTACATCGAAGGCAAACTGCAAACCCGCAAATGGAAAGACAAATCAGACCAAGACCGCTACACCACTGAAATCATGGGCAATACCATGACCATGTTGGGCGCGCGCGCCGATGGTGGCTCAAGCAAAGACACCGCTTACAGCGCACCACCTGCGGCCAAGCCAGCACCCGCCGCCAGTCCTGCGCCCAGCAATGATTTTGATGACGATATTCCGTTTTAGGTATGCACAGTTTATCCGCGATTTTTCAGCCAATTTTAGCCGTCTTGCGCGGTGATGAGGATGTTTTGCCCAGTTTTTCCCACGGTGTACATCCGCAGGAACACAGGGCACAAACCGAAAATTTGCCCATTCAACGCGCCCCGTTTGGCAAAACCTATATTTTGCCGCTGGGGCAACACATTGGCGCGCCCGCCAAACCTGTGGTGGCGGTTGGCGATAAAGTCGAGCGTGGCACACTCATCGCCCAAGCGGGGGCGTTTGTATCCACCGCATTACACGCGCCCGTCACAGGTTGGGTTAAAGCGATTGAACCCAGACGCATCCCCAGCGGTCAACTGCAAAACGCCATTGAAATCGAAGCCGACCCGTATGCCAGCCAACGCTTGCCCACCAAAGCGGCGATTCCTTGGCAAAACTTAAGCTTGGATGACTTCATTCAACACATTCAAAACGCGGGGATTGTCGGTTTGGGCGGCGCGGCGTTTCCATCGCATGTCAAATATGCGTTGCCTGATGGGGTTAAAATCAAAACCATCATCATCAACGGCGCGGAATGTGAGCCGTATTTGACCAACGACCACCGTTTGATGTTGGAACGCCCCGAAGCGACCTTGCAAGGTGCTGAAATCATTCGACAAAAATTACAGGCCGATGCTGTGATTATCGGCGTGGAACTGAACAAAGCCCATGCGTTGGACGCGCTCAACCAAGTGATTAAAGCACATCATTATCAACACATTACCGCCAAAGCCTTGCGGGTTAAATACCCCCAAGGTGCGGAAAAAATGTTGATTAAATCACTGTTGGATGTCGAAGTGCCTGTCAATCACATACCGCGTGACATCGGCGTGTTGGTCAACAACGTTGGCACAGCCGTGGCGATTGCCGATTATTTTGAGTTTGGCTTGCCCTTGATTGAACGCATTGTCACGGTGTCAGGTTCAGGGGTCAGCCGTCCCGCCAATTTGATTGTTCCGATAGGCACACGGGTGCGCGAATTGCTGGATTTTTGCGGCGGCTTGACGGACAATATCAAAGAAATCGTCATGGGCGGCCCCATGATGGGTACACCGATTACCAGCCTTGATGTGCCGATTCTCAAAGGCAGTTCGGGAATTTTGGCTTTTACCGCAGTCGAAACCCACAAACCCAAAGAATACGCTTGCATCCATTGTGGCCGCTGTCTGGACGCTTGTCCGCATTTTCTCAACCCTGCGCGCTTGGCCAAGCTGGCCAAATACCAAGCCTATGGCGAAATGGCCAAGCTTCACGCGATGGACTGCGTCGAATGCGGGGCTTGCACCTTTGCTTGTCCATCGGGGATTCCCATCGCCCATTTGATTCGCGTCGGCAAACATGAAATTCGAGCCAAAAAATGAACGTTGAACTGATTGATAAACAACAAGTTTTTCAAGGCTATTTTAAAATTTACCGTTATCAACTGCGCCACAGCTTGTTTAACGGGGGCAAGAGTGCGCCAGTGACCCGCGAATTATTTGACCGAGGTCACGCTGTTGCCGTGTTGCCTTATGACCCTGTGTTGGATAACGTGTTGTTAATTGAGCAATTTCGCATCGGTGCCTATGCCACGGGGGTCAATCCATGGTTGTTGGAAATCGTTGCGGGTATCATCGAAGAAGGGGAGAGCATTGAAACGGTGGCACAGCGCGAAAGCCTTGAAGAAACAGGTTGTCAAATTCAACAATTGGTGCCAATTTATTCTTATTTGGTCAGCCCGGGGGCGGTTTCGGAACATTTTGATATTTTCTGTGGCACCATCGACAGCCGCAACGCGGGCGGTGTTTTCGGCGAAAAAAGCGAACAAGAAGACATCAAAGTGCATGTGCTGTCCGCCGACGAAGCCTTGCACAAGCTGGCGCAGGGCGAAATCCAATCCAGCAGTGCCATCATCGCCTTGCAATGGCTGGCGTTGAACCGCGATAAACTGCGTCAAGCCGACAATGGGCGCGCTGTTTGAACTCAGAATTGAATCTGGGTTATAATCATCACACAGGGCTTTAATCATTCACAGCATGAGACTTTTTTAATGCACTCTTTGATCGACATCACCGCCACCGCCATACAAGCGATTGAAAAGACAGGGGATTTAACGGCATTGGCAGGGTTAAAAGTCCATTATTTGGGCAAAAAGGGCGTTATCACCACACAATTCAAGCACATGGGCGAATTGTCGCACGAAGAACGCAAAGCGGTAGGCCATGAAATTAATCAAGCGAAACAAGCGATTATTGCCGCCTTGGATGCACGCCAAAAGTGCGTAGAGCAAGCACTTGTGGCAAAGCAATTGGCCGAGCAGAAATGTGATGTCACCTTGGCAGGCCGTGGCCAAAGCGCGGGCAGTTTGCATCCGATCACCCAAACTTTGCAACGGATTGAAACTTTGTTTGTTCAAGTGGGCTATCAAGTGGTGCAAGGCCCTGAAATTGAAGACGATTTTTATAATTTCACCGCGCTGAATATTCCTGAAAGCCATCCTGCGCGTGCAATGCACGACACGTTTTATATCACCGACCACACGTTATTGCGCACCCACACATCGCCCGTGCAAGTGCATGTAATGCAACAACAACCACCGCCGTTGCGTATCATCGCGCCGGGGCGGGTTTATCGGTGTGATTCGGATTTAACCCATACGCCGATGTTTCACCAAGTCGAAGGTTTGCTGGTGGATGAGTGTGTGTCTTTTGCCCAATTGCGTGGGGTATTGGATACTTTCTTGCGCTTGTTTTTTGAACAAGCTGATTTGCAAACCCGTTTTCGCCCGTCGTATTTTCCGTTTACCGAGCCATCGGCTGAAGTCGATATTCAATGCGTGATGTGTCAAGGCGCGGGCTGTAAAGTGTGCAAACAAACGGGCTGGCTGGAAGTGTTGGGTTGCGGCATGGTACACCCCAACGTGTTCAACGCAGTGGGTATAGACAGCGAAAAATACACAGGCTTTGCTTTTGGCATGGGCGTGGAGCGGCTGGCGATGTTGCGCCACGGGGTGAATGATTCACGCCTGTTTTTTGAGAACGATTTGCAATTTTTACGGCAGTTTGTGTGCAACCCGTGTGTTTGTTGGGTATAGACCCCGGTTCAAGGTTGACAGGTTTTGGCATTGTCCGCGATGATGACCGATACATTCAATATGTGAGCAGTGGTTGTATTCGCATGTCTGCAACGGCCATGCCCGCCAGATTGCAGGAAATTTTCAATAATATCAGCCAGTTGATTCAACGCCATCAACCCAGCATTTTGGCGATTGAAAAAGTGTTTATGCACAAAAATGCCGATGCGGCGTTAAAACTGGGACAAGCACGCGGTGTGGCGATTGTCGCGGCGATGCAACAAGGGTTGCAAGTGTTTGAATATACACCCAATGAAATCAAACAAGCGGTGGTGGGTCATGGTCATGCCGATAAAACCCAAGTGCAATATATGATACAACGTTTGCTCCATTTATCCGCTGTGCCGCAGGCCGATGCCGCTGATGCCTTGGCGGTGGCTTTATGTCATGTGCAAACCCAAAAATTTTACCGTTATTTGGCTTGAACAAAAGTGTCAGGCCCGTTTTTTTTGACCTATTGAGAAATCTATTCATGCAAACAAATGTATTATCGGCTTTGTTCACCCTGTTGCGACGTTTGCCGTTGCCGCGTTGGCTGATGGCTGTGGTGCTGGCCGTGGCGGGGCTGTTGATGTTTGGCGGCGATTTTTTTCATTCTAAACCACCTTCGCCTCCACCTGTGGCCGATGTGTCGTTGACCGATTTACCCAAAACGCCCAAAAGCTTCAGCCAAGCGAAAAAATTATTGTATACAGAGGTTTACAAAGGCCACCCGTATACGTTTTATTGCCATTGTAAATTTGACAGCAAGCGCAAAGTGGATTTAACCGGTTGTAACGTCCAAGCGCGCAGCAATGAAAAACGCGCCCAGCAATTGGAAGCCGAGCATGTGTTTCCTGCCTATCATTTTGGTCAACAACGTGCCTGCTGGCGTGAACCCTTATGCACCAACAAAAAAGGGGAAAAATTCAAAGGCCGTGAATGTTGTGAAGAAATGGATACGGTGTTTAGAACGGCGCACAACGATTTGCACAATTTGTATCCTGCCGTGGGCGAAATTAACGGCGACCGCAGCAATTATTCTTGGGGCATGATTGAGGGCGAGAAAAAAGAGTATGGTCGCTGTGACATTGAAGTTGACAGCACCAACCGCCGCGCAGAGCCGCCCGAAAACGTGCGCGGTGACATCGCCCGCACTTATTTTTATATGGCCAAAACCTATCGCTTAAGCATTTCTGACCAAGAAAAACAATTGTTTAGCGCGTGGGACAAACTTGACCCCGCTGATGATTGGGAGCGGGAACGCAACCAGCGGATTGAAAAAATCCAAGGTAATCGCAATCCGTTCATCCAATAACCCGATGACGGCCATCAATCGCCTTCTTTCCAGCCGATAAATTCCGCCGTGCCGCCGCACGCTTCGATTTCATCAGCAACCGCCAAAGCACGCGCTTTGGTGCGATTGAAAAACCACGCTTTGTCATCATTGGTATTGGGGGTGGTTTCTTGAATAGCATCGGTTTCTAAACGGCGCAAACATTGTTGGGCTGACAACGGCAAATCTTGCCATTGGGTTTTCACGCAATACATGTCACCAAGGTGGTCTATGGTTGGAATCAATTCGCGTGTGCCATGTGCTTGAATGTATTGTTCTAATTCAATGATTTTGGGTGTTTTTTCTTGCGCGTCAATTTTGTGCAGAATACGCAATGCGCGTTTGAGCTTGAGACGTTTTATAATGGTGCTGCCTTTTTGTTGTTGTTGTGTTTGTTCGCTTAACAATAAATTTTTAATTAAATTATCCACTTGGTTGAAATTGCCATAGTGGTGATGAATGACCGCACGGGTGAAATAAGCCAGTTCTTTGTCGGTGGCATGGGTTAAATCCAATAAAGTCAACAACAAAGGTTCAGCCATTGCAGGTTCTTGATAATCACGCAAAGAATTGGCCGGACGATGCAACAATTGTTTGAGTATCTCCAATTTACGAAAAATAGGTGTGCGTTCGCGCTGTAAATTTTCAATGGTGTCTGGCAAGTCATTTTCAGGCAAAAGCTCGGGGGCGGCTTCTGCCATCGGTTGTTGCAACGGCACTGTTCTTTGATTAAAAATAAAAGGCCTGATAGGGGACTCTTCTTGAGCATAAGCTGATGAAATCAAAAAGTTATTGACCAAAGGTTTGGGGGTTAAATCTTTCAGCATTGTTTTGCCTTTTTCATCATCCCATTCGATTTTATAGCTGGGATCATCGCTGTTGTGATAAGGCAATTCAAATTGCTCAAACGAATTTTCCCCTTTGCTGAACACCAAATCAAAAGATTCCCCTTCTTGAAAAGGGGTGTCGCGGACAATGATAAAATATTCATTGCGCAACAGTGGGGCATCACGTTGCACAGGACTTAAAAACACGGGTTTAAAATACAGTTCATTGGATGCAATTTGTTCATAAGATTTTAAATTTTTAATTTTTCCTTCAAAAACATAGCGTTCGGGTTGTTTATCGACAATCCACCATGCGATGGAAGCCACCACTAAAAACATACCAAACGAAGCCATGGCCAAAAAATACAGCCGATAAGTGTCTTTTTCCCGCTCACTGGCCACAGGGTCTTTGCGTGAACACGCGGCGGTGTAGATGCGGTGTCCCCAACGGGTGATGATTAAATTGAAAATCAGGGCAAACAAAAAAGGCCCATATTCATAGGCCAAACTGGTTAAAAGCTGTAATTCATCCATTGAAATATCCTGTTAGGTTAAATCGCGCATTAATAACCCCATGCGAGCATCGGCTGTACTGTGTCGAATCCACACAGTATAGCCAGAGCCACGGGCAACTGCAATTTCATTGCCATCCAAATCTTTCATCGCGGCCAAAGTGAAATGTTGGTTGCCGCTGGGCAACATCAATTCCAAACGGTCGCCAACGGCAAAATGGTTTTTGGCTTCAATTTGCAACCAGTCGCCGTTTTGTGCCAGCACTTCGCCGACAAACTGTTGTTGATTGCTGATGGAACTGCCCTGTTCATAATTTTGCACATCTTGCGGCGCATGACGGCGGTAAAACCCTTCGGTGTAGCCGCGATGGGCCAAGCTATCCAGTTGTTGCATCAGGTCAAGATTAAACGCCCGCCCCGCCAATGCGTCATCGATGGCTTGGCGATACACTTGGGTGGCGCGTGCGGTGTAAAAATGCGATTTGGTGCGCCCTTCAATTTTCAAGCTGTCAATGCCGATGTTGACCAAGCGTTGCACATGGTGTACGGCGCGTAAGTCTTTGGAATTCATGATATAAGTGCCGTGTTCATCTTCAATAATGGGCATGTATTCGCCTTGGCGTTGTCTTTCTTCGATGATAAACACATTGCCCGCCGCATCTTCTTGGCCTTGCCATACCTTGTAATCCCAACGACACGCATTGGTGCAACTGCCTTGGTTGGCATCGCGGTGGTTGAAATAACCTGATAATAAACAACGACCTGAATAAGCAATGCACAGCGCGCCGTGAACAAAGACTTCTAATTCGATGTCAGGACAGCGTTGGCGGATTTCTTCAATTTCATCCAGTGACAGTTCACGCGATAAAATAATGCGTCGAAGGCCCACCGATTGCCAAAACTTGACCGCCGCATAATTGACCGTGTTGGCTTGCACGGATAAATGAAGGGGCATGTCAGGCCAACGTTCTTGCACCAACATGATTAAACCCACATCGGACATGATCAGCGCATCGGGTCGCATGGCAATCACGGGTTCAACATCGGCCATAAAAGTTTTGACTTTGGCATTGTGCGGCGCGATGTTGGCGGCGACATAAAAAGCTTTGCCTTGTTGTTGTGTCACACGAATGCCCTGCGCAAGGTTTTCTAAGTGATTGAAATCATTGTTGCGCACCCGCAAACTGTAGCGCGGCTGACCTGCATAAACGGCATCTGCGCCATAAGCCAGCGCATAATTCAAACTTTTTAATGTGCCTGCAGGCGATAACAGTTCAGTTTTCATCGTTTAATGCAACGCATGGGGTTTTGCCAAACAAAACAAGGGGATGGACGCGTGAAACGGTTCACCATCGTCAGCCACCATTTGGTAACGGCCTTCCATGCTACCCACAGGGGTTTCCAAAACGGTGGAGCTGGTGTATTCAAAATGTTCCCCTGGACGCAAATAAGGTTGTTCGCCCACCACGCCTTCGCCGCGCACTTCTTGGGCTTTGCCGTTGGCATCGGTGATCAACCAATAGCGGCTGAGCAATTTGGCGGGCAATGAACCTGTGTTGCTGATGTCAATGGTGTATGAAAACCAATAGCGGTCATTTTCAGGCTCAGATTGTCGGTCAATGTATTGGGTTTTGACCGCAATGGCGATGGCGTATTTATTCATGGGGGTTTCTTTGCTGTTCTTCGAGTAAAGCCAGTTGTTGGGTGAGACGGCGAATTTTGCGCTCATGTTGGGCTTGTTGTAAATCAATGGTCAACAATTTGACTAAAATAAACCCAATCGCCACCACCAAAACCAAAATGGGTGGATAGCCAATTTTCAGGAATTGGGCCATATGATCGACCAGTTGGGGATAAATCCCAAAAACGGCAATCGCAGTGGCCACCGCCAACCACCAAAACACATGGCGGGTGTGTAAATGGTCACGGCGCAACAAATAAAAAATCAATCCCGTAATGGCCAAGCCAAACAATGCTGAAAGATGTTGATAAGTCATCAGCCAAGCCACGCCTTTTTATTTTTTAGCTTGGGTTTTTTGTTCATCCAAATAAGCGGCCAAACGTTTGGCCGGCAGATAACCGGGCAACAATTCACCCGTGGGCAAAATCATCGCAGGTGTGCCTGTCACGCCCAATTTTTGAGCCAATTCATATTGTTGCGGAATTTTAGTCTCACATGTTTTGCTCGTGTCAATCGCTTTGCCCGCTTTGGCATCGGTCATCGCTTTGTTTGGGTCATCCGCGCACCAAACCGCCACCATTTTTTGATAAGTCTCGGATTTTAAGCCTGCCCGTGGAAAAGCCAAATAACGAATTTCAATGTCAGCGTTGTTGAAGTCTTTGATTTCACTGTGTAATTTACTACAATAAAAACAATCGACATCGGTAAACACTGAAACGATGTGTTTGGCCTCTTTTTCAGGTTTAAATATAATCATGTTTTTGATATCCAATTGACTCAAAACCGTTAACCGCAGGTTGTTTCGCTGTTGTTCGGTGATGTTTAAACCTTGTTGCTTGATGTCAAAAACACTGCCGCCTTGAATTAAATAGCGGCCACTGGCAGAAATATAAAACACTTCAACGTGTTGGCTGTCGATAATTTCATAAACATCCAGTTCGGGCAATTTTTTGATCTGTAATTGCTTTAAATTAATTTCACCCAGCATCTCGTGCAATGCTTTGTTGACCGCTTCGGGGATGGGGGGTTTTTGTTCAGGGGCGGTTGAAGCGGGGGTTGTTGCCGACAAACCAACCGACCCGCACAATAATAAAACAGCCCATAATTTTGATGTTTGCATGAAAAGCTCCAATGGTTTAAGTAGATGAATTGGCTGGATTATTAAAACCATCCGTTTGTGCTTGGGTTTTTTTAGACGGTGGATTGCTGTCATCACGGTTGTTATCCGTCCAACCTTCAGGCAAACGCACCGCTTTATGCGCCATCAAATCGTCAATTTGACCGCTGTCAATGGTTTCAAATTTAATCAACGCTTTGGCCATTTGGTGCAAAATGTTGATATTTTCGGTTAAAATTTCTTTACTTCGTTGATAATTACGGTCAATCACGGCACGCACTTCTTCATCAATGATGTGTGCGGTTTCATCAGACACCGCTTTGTGTTGGGTAACACTGCGCCCCAAAAACACTTCTTCGTCTTCTTCGCCATAGGTTAAAGGGCCTAAACGTTCAGACAAGCCCCATTTGGTCACCATGTTGCGCGCAATTTCGGTGGCACGTTGAATGTCGTTGCTCGCGCCCGTGGTCACTGCGCCTGTGCCAAAAATCATTTCTTCGGCGATGCGTCCGCCAAACAAGCTGGAGATATTGCTTTCCAAATATTCGCGGCTGTAGCTGTAGCGGTCTTCTTCGGGCAAAAACATGGTCACGCCCAATGCGCGGCCACGGGGGATAATGGTCACTTTGTAGACAGGATCGTGCATGGGCAACACCCGCCCGACAATCGCATGGCCTGCTTCGTGATAAGCGGTGAGTTCTTTTTCTTTATTGCTCATCACCATGCTTTTACGCTCTGCACCCATCATGATTTTATCTTTGGCTTTTTCAAAATCTTCCATGTCCACTGTGCGCTTGTTGGCACGCGCAGCAAATAAAGCCGCTTCGTTGACCAAATTGGCTAAATCTGCCCCCGAAAAACCGGGTGTGCCACGGGCGATGGGATTGGTGTTGACATTTTTATTCAACGGCACTTTTTTCATATGGACTTTAAGGATTTTTTCTCGCCCTAAAATATCAGGCAATGGCACCACCACTTGACGGTCAAACCGCCCCGGACGCAACAACGCGGGGTCTAACACATCGGGGCGGTTGGTGGCGGCGATCACAATCACGCCTTCATTGCCTTCAAAACCATCCATTTCGACCAACAATTGGTTTAAGGTTTGTTCGCGTTCATCATGTCCGCCGCCCAAACCCGCACCGCGATGGCGACCGACGGCATCAATTTCATCAATGAAAATAATACAAGGCGATTTGGCTTTGGCTTGTTCAAACATGTCGCGTACCCTTGATGCGCCAACACCGACAAACATTTCGACAAAATCAGACCCCGAAATGGTGAAAAACGGCACTTTGGCTTCGCCCGCAATCGCTTTGGCCAACAAGGTTTTGCCCGTGCCGGGGGAGCCAACCATCAACACCCCGCGTGGAATTTGGCCGCCCAATTTTTGAAATTTACTCGGGTCGCTTAAAAATTCAACCAATTCGCGCACTTCTTCTTTGGCTTCTTCCACGCCTGCGACATCGGCAAACGTGATTTTCACTTGGTCTTCGCCCAACATACGCGCCCGACTTTTGCCAAACGATAATGCGCCCCGTCCGCCGCCGCCTTGCATTTGGCGCATGAAAAAAACCAACATGCCAAACAACAATAACATCGGAAACCACGAAATGAACACTTGCATCAATAAAGATTGGCGTTCAGGGGGTACAGCGTTGATGGTCACATTGTATTTTAATAAATCACCGATCAAGCCGTCGTCATTGGGGTTGTAGGTGGTAAAACGTGAATTATCGGCTTTAATGCCTTTGATTTCGCGGCCATCAATGCTGACTTCTTTCACTTGGCCTTGATGAATATCGCTGATAAATTGTGAATACTCCAACTGGGTTTGTGGCTTGTGTTGTTCGCCAAAGTTATTGAACACCATCATCAATACCAAGGCGATAACCACCCAAAGCAACAGATTTTTCAACATATCATTCACTGTGATTTCCTTCTTTTGACTTAAAACTACGGGCTAATAAATACACTTCGCGTGAGCGTGGCCGCGAAGCTTTGGGTTTACGCACTTTGATGCCATCAAAATGAGGGCGCAACATTTTGACATAGGCATCAAATCCTTCGCCTTGAAAAATTTTGGTTAAAAAATGGCCTTGGGGTTTTAATAATGAAAAGGCCAAATCAGCGGCCAATTCGGCCAAATACATCGCACGCGGTTGATCTACGGCTTTCATGCCTGAAATATTGGGTGATATATCGGAAATTACAAGGTCAACCATTTGATTTTCCGTGGTATTATAAATTTCTGCCGCCACAGCATCCTCTTGAAAATCGCCTTGAATCACCGTCACATCGGGCAAAGGGTCAATCGGCAAAATATCCACCGCGATGATGCGGGTTTGATGTTGCTGGTTTAACAGCCGCCGCTGTTGAATAATCCATTGCGACCAGCCACCTGGGGCCGCGCCTAAATCCACCACGCGCAAAATATTTTTATTTTTGGGTAAAAATAAATGTTCACGTTCATCTATTTCCGCCAATTTATACACTGCGCGTGAACGATAACCTTCTTTGCGCGCTAATTTAACATAAAAATCATTTTCATGTTCATCCAACCAACGGCGGCTACTGGCCGAACGCTTATTTTTGGAGGACATGGGCATTGTTGCGTATTTGGAAAAAACGTCTTTTATATTCTTGATATTCCTTGGTAATGTTGTCTTGCTCTTGTTTTTTTTGTACCACAATTGCTTGGGTTTTTTTAATCTGCCCTTCTAACTGGTTGATATAAATATCAATTCTTTTTAAGTCTTCACCTTGCGGCGGATTTTGCGCCATCGCATTTTTGGTGTCGATCAAATTACGTTGATAATCACTGATGCGTTCACTGGCCACTTTAATCGCAGTGGCCACCGACAACAGCTTGGCATCACGGGCAATATCAATGTCATCCACGCTGGGAAAATTGTCCAACAAGGTTTGGTCAGCCTGTTGCTGGGCTTCAATTGCCGCTTGTTTGGCCACCTCTGCCACTTCTTCTTCCTTCAGCTTTTGAATTTCCGCCGCAGTTTTTTCTGCCGAAACTTCATTGATAATCACCCCTGTTTCAGGGTTGACCTCTTTATAACCTTGCCCACTGTATTGCGGCGGCATCACACTGCCACATTCACGCACCCCTTCTTCGTTTGTCCAACATTTAATGGTGCTGTCCATTTCTGCGTGTACTGTACTGACACAGCCTAATAATAACCAAAACCAGCGCATGAGAGTCCTCCTTTTTCGCTCACTATAACTTTGTGGCCTTTTTTTGCAAGCTTTTAAGCCAAATACTGTGCCATCGCTTGCACCAGCGCGTGTATTTGTGCCGCGTCGCGTTTTTCGCTGGCGCACAACAACAGCGCGTTGCCCAGTTCAGGATAATCTTGGCTCAAATCCACGCCCGCCAGAAAACCTTGTTGCATCAAAGCGTTGCGCAATTTAGCCACAGGCTTGGGCAAACGCACCGCCAGTTCATGAAACAGCGCGCCCGTAAAACAAGCTTCAATTGCAGGCAAAGCGGTCAATTGTGCGCGCAACACATGGGCATTTTGATGGCAGACCATCGCCACCCGTTCCAAGCCTTGTTGTCCCAGCAACGCCATATAAATGGTTGCCGCCGTGACCATCAAACCTTGGTTGGTGCAAATATTCGACGTGGCTTTGGCGCGGCGGATGTGTTGTTCCCGCGCTTGCAAAGTCAAGGTATAGCCCGTGTTGCCGTCGCTGTCCACCGTGCGGCCAACGATTCTGCCCGGCATTTGCCGCAGCCAATCTTGTTTGCATCCCATAAAACCAAAATAAGGCCCACCTGAAGACAAGGGAATGCCCAAGGGTTGGCCTTCGCCGCAACAAATGTCCACGCCTTTTTCGCCCCATTGTCCCGCAGGTTTTAACACCGCCTGCGCCATGGGGTTGACCACCGCAATGGCCAGCGCGCCGTGTTTTTGCGCCCAATCGGTCAGCCCATCCACCGCTTCAACCACGCCGAAATAATTGGGCTGGGCGATGATCACCGCTGTGATGTCTGCCGCTGCATAAGCGTCCAAGGCCGCCAGCGGTGTTTGTCCCGTGGTCAAATCAAACGGCAGTTCAATCAATTCAATTTGTTGATGATGGACAATGCTGTGAACCGTTTTGCGATATGCGGGGTGTAAACTGCGGGGAATCAATATCTTACGCGATTGGCTGTGGCGATTGGCGCGCACCGCCATCAACACCGCTTCAGCCAACGCCGATGCCCCATCATACAATGACGCATTGGCCACATCCATCGCGGTCAGCGCGGTTATCATGGATTGGTATTCATACAGCACTTGCAACGTGCCTTGGCTGGCTTCGGCTTGATAAGGGGTGTAGGCGGTATAAAATTCGCCCCGACTGGCCAATGCCCACACGGCGGCAGGAATGTAGTGGTCATACGCGCCTGCCCCTGCAAAACAAAGCAAACCCTCGTCTTGCTGGGCGCGTTGTTGCATCACAGAGCTGATGGCCATTTCATTGAGTGCGTCGGGTAAATTGAGCGAGGCACAACGCAAGGAAACGGGGATTTCACTAAATAAATCATCGAGATGCGACAGCCCAACGGTGTTGAGCATGTGTTGGGTTTCGTTGACAGTATGGGGAATATAGGGCATAACAATCACTCGTTGGCCAGCAAAGCGGCGTAAGCATCGGCATCCATCAAGCTGTCCAGCGCATGGCTGTCATCTAATTGAATCTGCAATAACCACGCGGCATAAGGGTCGCTGTTTAAACGTTCGGGCGCGTCGATTAAACCGTCATTGAGGGCAATCACCACGCCTGCCACGGGGCTGTATAAATCGGACGCGGCTTTGACCGATTCCAATACGCCGCATTCTTGGCCTGCTTTCATATGCTCGCCAATGGCGGGCAATTCGATAAACACCAAATCGCCCAACAGGGCTTGCGCATGGTCGGTGATGCCGATATGGGCTGTGCCGTCTTCCAAAACCTGTACCCATTCATGGGTGTCGATATACAATAAATCAGCGGGAATAGGGGTCATATTGAGTTCCTTAAAGTGAAAGGCAGGATTGTCCGTTACGCACAAACGGTATTTTAACAATTTTTATCGGGTAACGCTTGCCCCGAATATCGACTTCACAAGCGTCGATTTCATTCAACACCCGCGCCAAACCGATGCTGTGGTTCAACGTCGGTGAAAAGCCGCCTGAAGTGATTTCACCGACAATTTCATTGCCTTGCAATAAATTTTGCCCGTGACGCAACACCCCGCGTTCGGTCAACAGCACGCCGACAAACTTTTGCTCAAGCTGTTGTTTTTGTTGCTCTAATGCGCCACGGCCCATAAAATTGCGGTTGTCAGGCTTAAACGCCACCGTCCACGCCAAACCCGACACCAGCGGCGAATGCTGTTCATCCATGTCCAGCCCATATAAATTCATGCCCGCTTCAAGGCGCAGGCTGTCACGCGCCCCCAACCCACACGGGGCAACACCCGCTTTGAGCAAGGCTTGAAAAAATGCGCTCGCCTGCGTGTTGGGCAACATCACTTCAAACCCATCTTCACCCGTGTAACCTGTGCGCGCCACACACCAGCCCTCTGTGACGGCGGTGGAAAAAAAATAATCTAAATCAGCCGCTTGCGCTTGAATCGCTTTGGGCAACAGTGGCAACGTTTTTGCGCGTGCATGGTGTCCTTGAACCGCTAAAATCGTTAAATCTTGGCGGCTCAATTCGACTTGAAAAGCCTGTGCCTGTTGTTGTAACCACGCGAAATCTTTATCAATACAATCAGCATTTAAGACCAAACGAAAACCAGCGGGTTGATGATAGACAATCAAATCATCAATCACGCCGCCGTTGGCGTTGAGCATACAAGTGTATAAGGCTTTGCCGTGGTTCAGTTTGGTCACATCGTTGGCTAAAATATATCGAAGAAAATCAACTGCTTGCGCGCCAGCCACATCAACAGCTTGCATATGCGACACATCAAACATGCCTGCATCTTGGCGCACGCGCTGATGCTCTTGGATTTGTGAACCATAATGCAGCGGCATCAACCAGCCTGCAAAATCCACCATGCGTGCGCCCAATCGCTGATGCTCAGCAAACAGCGCGGTTTTTAAGCCCATAATGTACTCCCGCCAACCCCTTAAAAAAGCGCGCTATGATACCGAAAAATGTCGCTAAAGTCAGGTATTATAAAAGGCTGAACTTGGCACAATTTTCTAACTTGGTTAAAATGACCATTTTGCTCACAACAGGCGTTTTTTATGCAAGCTTTCACAACCTTAACTGCGGTGGTTGCGCCATTGGACCGTGTCAATGTTGACACGGATGCCATTATTCCCAAACAATTTTTAAAGTCGATTAAACGCACGGGGTTTGGGGCTAATCTGTTTGATGAATGGCGGTATTTGGATGTGGGCGAGCCTGAGCAAGGTTGTGACCAACGGCCAAAAAACCTTGATTTTGTGTTAAACCAACCCGTTTATCAGCAGGCACAAATTTTATTGACCCGCAAAAATTTTGGCTGTGGCTCCAGCCGTGAACACGCACCATGGGCGTTGCTGGATTTTGGCTTTCGCGCCATCATCGCCCCCAGTTTTGCCGATATTTTTTATAATAATTGTTTTAAAAACGGGATTTTGCCAATCGTGCTGACTGAAGCGCAAGTGGATGATTTGTTTCAACACGTTTATCAGCACAGCGGCTATTGTGTGACGGTTGATTTGCCACGGCAACAAATTCAAGACAACGCAGGTTTGGTTTGGTCGTTTGCAGTGGATGAATTTAAAAAAACTTGTTTGTTGCACGGTTTGGATGATATCAGCTTGACTTTGCAACAGGCGGACAGAATTTTAGCCTATGAACAACAAGCCAAACAGCGCACGCCTTGGCTTTTTAGCACCCATTAGGGACGGTTATGCGCCTGCGTCGCCAACTGTATTGGATTCTCAGCGGTTTTTTTGTGGTGATTATGCTGGCTTGGTCGGGATTGTTATGGTTGTTTGAGCAAGGGCAAGAACAGACACTGATGGCACAAAGCCAAACCATTTTGATGACAATATTGCATTACCGCACCCGCTTTGAAAATATGTTGGCTTTGCCGCAAGCACAGCAACAACGGGTTTTTGCCAATTTATTGCCTGAAGTCGAAAGCAAAAAAAAAATGCTGTCTATCGCTTTGTTTGACCACAAACAGCGGTTGTTATACGCCTCCCATTCCCAAGAAGACGCTTTATTGGTGTTGAACAATTACCAACGACCCGTTTATGGTTTGGGCTTGATTTTGAATGAAAGATGGCTAAAACAAGCTGTTTTGACTTACCTCACCCCGTTAAAAAACAACAATGACCACACAGCTTACTTAAAAATTCGCTTTGTTGTTAATAAGTTACCGCAATCATATGATTATGTTTGGTTGGTCAGCATCGGCTTTTTTTTGATTTTAGCCGTGGTACTGGCCACGGGCTATTTCAGACTGCGCCATGTGTTTGAATCGCCTTTGAACCAATTGCGCCAAGCGTTGGCCCACGTTAAAGTACACGATATGGGTGTTGAGCATGACTTTGGCCATCAGCCATCGGCGTTGTTGGAATTACAATCTATTCAACAGCAATTGGCGGCATTATTAGAGACTGTAGAGGATAAATTACAAAAACTAGAGAATAAAAACAATAACTTAGTTAATGAAATTCAACAACGTATCCAACTGCTGGAGCAACAAAGTAAAACCATCGCCGATTTAGAGTTGAATTTGCAAACGGTCAAACAAAACAATCACAGTATGCTGTTGGCGCAAAGTGAATTCACCGCCAACATCAGCCAACAATTGCGCACCCCAATGAATGCCATTTTGGGCATGGTTGAAATGTTATTGGCAAGTGAAGTCACTGAAACAGTGTGCCAACAGTTGGAAGTCATTCAGGAAGGCAGCCAACAAGTGCATCAAATCATTGAAAACCTCATGACCTTATCAACCATTGAATCGGGTAATCTGCATTTTAAAAATCAATCCTTTGATTTACAACGCTTATTGCAACAGGTTGTGATGCAAGCCCATGTGCCTGCGGATAAAAAATTGATTCCGATTGAAATTGAATTCAATGAGACCCAGCCAAGCCGCTTGCGTGGCGATGTTGAACGCATTCAAAATATTTTGGCTGTGTTGCTCAACCATGCGTTGATGCTCACTCAACAAGCGGCGATTCGTTTGCAGGTCAAAGCCAAAGCCAAAGACGCGCACTATACCCAGTTAAAATTCATGATCAGCTATCAAGGCAACCTCATCAAAGAAAAGAATAAAGTGTTGTTTTTTTCAGAAACGGGGCGGTTTAATTTTTTTAATTTCAAGCTGAAAAACTCGGAGTTGGATTTGACCATGTGCCATCAATTGGCGCAATTGATGGGCGGTAAAATCGGCTTTGATTCACAACAAAACCAGCATTGTTTGTGGCTAAAATTGTTGTTGCCCATCAGCCAAAGCCCTGACAAAACAAAAAAAATACTGTTGCCTGTCCGCTCTGTGCATGATTTTCAGCAACGGCACATTTTATTGGTGGAAGACAATTATACCAATCAATTGGTGGCCAAGCTGATGTTGGAAAAATTGGGTTGTAGGGTAACTTTGGCCAACAACGGCGAAGAAGCGTTGGCTTTGTATCAAAATCAAAATTTTGATTTGATTTTAATGGATGTGCAAATGCCTGTGATGGATGGTTTAAATGCCACGAAAAAAATTCGGGAACAAGAGCGTTTAAACGGCAAACACCACACCATCATCGCCATCACCGCCAATGCGCTACAACAGGATAAACAACAGTGTTTTGATGTGGGCATGGATGATTTTTTGGCCAAGCCCATCAGTCAACAATCATTGGTGCAATTGCTGGATAAATGGGTGTTGCAAAAAGCCGCTTAAACCATTGTCGCCGTGTTTTGCATTGTATTGTGCCACCAACTGCATTTTGCCTGTTATATTGAATCAATGAACAATTGTGGCGACAACATCACATGCGGCAGGTGGGTGGAGAACCCCGCCGCATGGCGGTGGCCGCCTCCTCCATAACGTTGGGCAACTCTGGCCACATCAATCCCTTCTTCGGTTGAACGCAACGACCAATTGCGGCGAGTGGCTATGTCTTGATAACCCATGGCAAACGGATGACCCAACGCCAATTCGTTGAGCAATTCACTGGTTAAGCTGGGCGGGCAATTGACCACGGGTACATGATAACCCGCCACATCGGTGAGAACCACTTGTTCTTTATAATATTCAATCTGTTGGCGACGATAGCGGTTAATCGCTTGGCCTTCTTCAAGCAATTGGCATAAATCATCAGGGCAATAAATTAAATGTTGCCAACGAACAAAATCAAATGGATAAGAGCGCAAAGCGGCAACAATGTCTTGGGTTTCTTTGAATTTAAATTCCCATAAATCATTGTCTTGAATATATTGCAACAAACACGGAGGGGCTTCTTTGGCGTTATTGAAAAATTGCCACACCAAAACAGCCGCAGAATAACGGGTGTCATAGATGATTTGTAAATTGCCATGGTCTTCATCTAAACCCGCCAAATCTTGTTCGGCTGAAATGTGATGGTCAATGAGGGTGACATTGTCCGCGCTCAAGCACAAGGCGGCCAACAGGGTGCGTTTATAACTATAATCAAAGATATAAACATCACGTTGTTGGCAATTGGGTGGCAAGTCGTGGTGATTGGCGGCGATAAATTCAACCTCTTGTTGTTGGCGTTGAAAATAATCATAAGCGACGCAAGCCGCTCCAAAACCATCCAAGCAATTTTTATGATAAATGACGACAGGTTTCATGGGTTATCCTTAACGTTATATTGGTTTGCCGTGCAAGCCTTTAACCACGGTCATGTAATTTTCGTCGTCAGGCGTGAAAAATCCATAACGGACAAAAAAATCAATCAGCACCAAATTGACATTGGTTTTAAACAACTGGGTGTTGACCACCGCATCCATCACCCGTTCTATCGGCCACAAATAAAACGCCGCCACTTCGCCATCGTTATTTTTGGGAATAAAATTTTCAGGCAGGAATAAATCGTAGATAAACAAAGTTTCTCTCTTAACTTCTTGTTTTCTATCTAAAATATAGCGGATAAACCCTGCAGATTGTGCTTGTATGGCCAAGGGTTGAGGAATATTGGCCTCTTCATAACATTCTTTGATCAGCGTTTCGCTGACAGTTTTATTGGCCACATGACCACCTGCGGTTAAATTATCCAATTTATTGGGTGATGACGGTTTATTTTTGGCTCTTTTCGCTATCCACATGTGTAAACGATTGTTTCTGTAAGTTAAACCATTGACATGAATGCCATAGCGACCCATGCCAAAAATAGGCGCGGCACTGCGTTCTATTTTCATCAAGGGCAGGGTATTAAATTCGGTGGTGACATTGTATATTTCTTCCCGCCAACCTGAAATTTTACCCCAGACATACCAGTTTTTGACCAATTGATGAATGATTTGCGTACGGTTTTCAGGGCTGTTATAACGAGAATCAAGCTTAACCACTTGATTTTCAACATTGAAAATTGTCGGATGGGCTTGAAATAACGGCAGATTATTTTTATGAATTGCACCAACAACCGTGTTGGCGACCACAAAATCAAAATAATGGATTGGATTATAATTATTGCATAGGCTAATCCAATTGAGAAATTGTTTGCTTTTAAACATTCACAAGCCTCTTGAGTCAGCATTAGAATCAACAAAAATTAAAAAATTTAATGGCCAATTCTATATTTTTTAGCTGAAAAACAGCGGTACTTCAGTTGATTTAGGTCATGAAACAGACTATAATCGCCTCGCTTTTTGCATAGCGGCGAGTTGTTTTTGATAGATTTTATTGATAACTGTTGCGTTAAATGGCCTGAAGTCTACCCAATGTCTGAACAAATACAACAAACAGCTTTGCCTTTAAAAACGGGCAGTAAGCGTATTTTAACTGTCCAACTGATTTTTATTGCTTTGGTGGTTATTTTTTTTTATTTTTCTCAAAGTACAACAGCCGCTTTGGCCGCATTCTACGGCGGGGCGATGGCTTTAAGCAACCTTTGGATCAGCGAACGCCGTTTGCGTACAGCAGCCAGCATTGCAAAAATTGCTCCACAGAAAGAAGCCATGATTTTATATTTCGGTGCGATTCAACGGTTTATATTTTCAGCGTTATTTTTTGTGGCAGGCATGTTGTGGTTAAAATTGCCGCCTATTCCCTTGTTGATTGCTTTTTCCATGGCACAAGTGGCTTATTTGTTTAAAGGTGATACCCAATAACGTTATGGCTAACAGAGGAACATTCGCATGACCCATTCTGCTGCACCTGCAACTGAAAATCCGACAAGCTATATTTCGCATCATTTAGAAAACTGGTCATTGCCTGCACACGATGGCGGTTTCTGGACTTTTCACTTAGACACCTTGGTTTTTGGCTGGCTGTGCGCAGGCCTGTTAATGTTCATCGCATGGCGCATCGGTAAAAATTTGGATGCTGACAATCCACGCGGTATGCAAAATTTTCTTGAAGCTTTCGTTGAATTTGTTCAAACCCAAGTCAAAGACATGTTTGCAGGCACGAATCCCTTGATTGGCCCTTTGGCATTCACCGTGTTTGTCTGGATTTTTTTGATGAACGCCATGGATTTGATGCCTGTCGATTTGTTGCCTAAATTGGCCAGTTTCATTGGCGTAGATTATTTAAAAGTTGTGCCAACCACCGATTTATCCACCACCTTTGGCTTGTCGCTCAGTGTTTTCATATTAATCCTGTATTATAATATTAAAAACAAAGGGTTAGCCGGTTATTTTGGCTTATTTTTAACCCACCCATTTCAAGCCAACAATATCGTGGCCAAAATTTTATTGATGCCCGCCAATATTTTAATGACCACGATTGAAGAATTGTCCAAACCTGTCAGCATGAGCTTGCGTTTATTTGGTAACATGTTCGCAGGTGAATTGATTTTTATGTTAATCGCGTTATTGCCTTGGTGGATTCAATTTATCCCCGGTGGGATATGGGCTATTTTCCATATTCTCGTGATTTCATTACAAGCCTTTATCTTTATGTTGCTGACCATCGCTTATCTCAGTGTCGCACATCAAGATGAAGCGCATTAAGATTTTTAAGACCATTTTTATTTTTTATTAAAGGAGAAGACTTAAATGTCCGCTGAAATGATCGCTGCTTTGAGTACCATTTACGCCTATACTGCAATCGGTGTGGGTGTTATTCTGGCAGGTGCAGGTATAGGCTCTACTTTGGGTTGGGGTTTAATTTGTGCCAAATATTTAGAAGGCATTGCCCGCCAGCCTGAAATGAAACCTCAATTAATGGGACAAATGTTATTCACAGGCGGTTTGATGGAAGCATTCCCTATGATTGTTTTGGGTCTGTCCATGTGGTTTGTGACCGCCAACCCTTTTATCAGTGCATTCAAAACGGCTGTTGGAGGCTAAACATTGGGGGGATAACATCTGTGATGTTATCCATTGATTGCAAACGAGTAATGCGGTTTTGGAGAAAATAAAGTGAATGTAACAGCCACACTTATTGGGCAAATCGGTACATTTGCTGTGCTGGTTTGGTTTGTAATGAAGTTTCTGTGGAAACCGATGTTACAAATGATGGAAACACGGCGCAATAAAATTGCAGACGGTTTAGCCGCTGCAGAACGCGGCAAAAGCGATCTGACATTGGCGCAACATCGCAGTGTTGAAAGTATGCGCGAAGCCAAACGCCAAGCCAGTGACATCATCGCGGGAGCCAACAAACGTGCGACAGCAATCATTGAAGAGGCCAAACGTTCGGGAGAAGACGAAGGTCATCGGAAGGTTGAGGCGGCCAAAGCTGAAATTGAACAAGAAATCAATCGGGCGAAAAACCATTTGAAATCTCAGTTTGTCAATTTGGTCATGTCCACAGCCGAAAAAGTTTTGGAGCGGGAACTCAATGCCAAAACCCATGGTGAATTCATCGAAAAACTGGCAGAAAAGCTGTAGGAGCTGAACATGGCAGAATTTGCAACCTTGGCGAGACCTTATGCCGAAGCTTTGTTTAACCTCGCTTCCCAAACAGACACCACAGAACATTGGGACAACTTTTTAGCCCTCTTAAGTGTTTCTTTGCAAGAGCCGATGATGGTCGCCTTGTGTGCCAATCCACGGTTTTCTGATGACCAGCGCATCGCCTTGTTGGTTGAATTGTGCGAATCACAAAAAATCACCTTAGGTTCATTGGAAAACAATTTTCTCAGAATACTGGCGGACAATCAGCGTTTTGCCGTGTTGCCTGAAATTTACAAGCAATACCACGCATTGCAAATCGAAAACGCAGGCTATTTGACCGTTGATTTGACTTGCACTTATGCACTTAAAACCGATCAAAAAATCAAATTAATCAAATCGTTAGAACAACGTTTTAATAAAAAAATTCAATTAAATGTTGATATTGATAGAAATTTGTTAGGTGGTTGGGTGATTCGAGCAGACGGTCAAATGATTGACTTAAGTGCGCGTGGCCGATTACAACAGTTGGCTTCAACTTTATAGCGTCAGTGTTGTGTCCTGACCAAAACAGATTTTAATATTAACTTCGCTTTGTGCGAATAACGAATGAGGCGGTAAAGTTCCATGCAACTGAATCCATCTGAAATCAGTGACTTGATCAAAAAGAAGATTGAAAATTATGATTTAGCGTTTGAAGCCCGTAGCGAAGGCGTGGTTGTCAGCGTAACCGATGGCATTGTGCGTATTCACGGATTGGCCGATGCGTTACAAGGAGAAATGTTGGAATTCCCCAACAAAACCTTTGGTATGGCATTGAATCTGGAACGTGATTCAGTGGGTGCGGTGATTTTAGGCGCGTACGAACACATTTGCGAAGGCGATTGGGTTAAATGCACGGGTAAAGTTTTAGAAGTACCCACAGGCGAAGCGTTATTGGGTCGGGTGGTTGATGCCTTGGGTAACCCCATTGATGGCAAAGGTGCGATTGAAAACGCCCTTTCTTCGCCGATTGAAAAAATTGCCCCCGGGGTTATTTACCGTAAATCGGTTGACCAACCTGTACAAACAGGGGTGAAAGCGATTGATGCGATGGTTCCCGTTGGCCGAGGTCAACGCGAATTAATCATCGGTGACCGTCAAACGGGCAAAACCGCTGTGGCTGTTGATACCATCATCAACCAAAAAGGCACAGGCGTTAAATGTATTTATGTGGCCGTTGGCCAAAAAGCGTCGTCGATTGCCAATGTGGTGCGCAGATTAGAGGAATATGGTGCGTTGGCACACACCATTGTGGTTGCCGCCCCTGCTTCTGATTCTGCCGCAATGCAATTTATCGCCCCTTATGCAGGTTGCACCATGGGCGAATATTTCCGTGACAAAGGCGAAGACGCGCTGATTGTGTATGACGATTTGACCAAACAAGCATGGGCTTATCGCCAAGTTTCCCTGTTGTTGAAACGCCCACCGGGGCGCGAAGCCTACCCCGGAGATGTCTTCTATTTGCACTCGCGTTTATTGGAACGCGCCGCACGGGTCAATGAAGAATATGTGGAAAATGCCACAGGCGGCAAAGTCAAAGGCAAAACAGGCTCATTGACCGCATTACCGATTATCGAAACCCAAGCGGGCGACGTGTCCGCCTTCGTGCCAACTAACGTGATTTCCATCACCGATGGACAAATCTTTTTGGAAACCGATTTATTTAACGCGGGCATCCGTCCTGCGATCAATGCAGGGTTATCGGTGTCGCGGGTGGGTGGAGCGGCGCAAACCAAAATCATCAAAAAATTGGGCGGCGGTGTGCGCTTGTCCTTGGCGCAATACCGTGAACTGGCCGCATTTGCTCAGTTTGCATCGGATTTGGATGATGTCGCACGCAAACAAATCGAACGCGGTCAGCGGGTGACTGAATTGATGAAACAAAAACAATACAGCCCAATGTCTGTCGCTGACATGGGCTTGATTTTGTTCGCCGCCAATGAAGGCTTTTTGGATGATGTCGAAGTCAAAAAGGTGGTGGATTTTGAAAATGCGTTGTTGGGCTATGTTCACAGCAAACACGCTGATTTGTTGGCAAAAATCAACAAAGATGGCAACTTTGATGGCACGACTGCCAACAGCTTTAAAGACATTGTGAGCCAATTCAAAGCCCATCACGCCTATTAACCACAGGAATTATCATGGCCAGCGGTAAAGAGATTCGCACCAAAATCAGCAGTGTCAAAAATACCCAAAAAATCACCCGTGCAATGGAAATGGTGGCGGGCAGTAAAATGCGTAAAGCCCAAGCACAAATGGAAAGAAGCCGACCTTATGCGGAAAAAATCCAACAAGTGATTGGTCATTTGGCCAATGCCAACCCAGAATATCGCCACAAATACATGGAAGTGCGCGACATCAAACGGGTGGGCGTGATTGTGATTTCTTCTGACCGAGGCTTGTGCGGCGGTTTGAACACCAATTTGTTCCGTCGTGCCATCGGCCAGATGAAGCAATGGGGCGTGGAAAATAAAGAAATTGATGTTTGCGTTATCGGCAATAAAGCGCGCCAATTTTTCAAGCGGATCA
>DYSU01000010.1:47366-49503 GCA_020726335.1 Thiomargarita sp.
CCCTAATATCGGTGACATTATCGGTGCAGTTGACGTCATGTTGGAAGCGTATATAGGACAAAGAATCGACCAATTGGTTTTGTTTTACAATCGGTTTGTCAACACCATGAGCCAAAAACGGATGATGACCCCGTTGTTTCCGCTGGAGCCTGCGAATAAGGAAGAAATGAAACACCATTGGGATTATTTGTATGAACCTGATTCTAAACAGGTTGTCGATACTTTAATGATCCGTTATGTCGAATCGCGGGTATATCAAAGCGTGCTGGAAAACATCGCTTGTGAACAATCGGCCAGAATGGTGGCAATGAAGAGCGCATCAGACAATGTGGGTAGTTTGATTGACGAGCTGCAATTGGATTACAACAAAGCGCGGCAAGCGGCCATTACGCAAGAGCTGTCTGAAATTGTTTCAGGTGCGGCAGCGGTTTAATCTCATTATTGACTAAAGAAAAAGGATACCTGCATGAGTTCGGGAAAAATCGTACAAATTATCGGTGCTGTCGTAGATGTGGAATTTCCTCGTGATGCGATGCCCAGAGTTTATAATGCCTTGGTTGTCGATGAAAAAAATTTGACGCTGGAAGTACAACAATTGTTGGGTGATGGCATTGTCCGCACCATCGCCATGGGGCCAACAGAAGGTCTGCCACGAGGTTTGAGCGTCAGCAACACGGGCGCGCCGATTCAAGTGCCTGTGGGCGATAAAACCTTGGGACGGATGATGGATGTTTTAGGCCATCCAATTGATAATAAAGGGGATATTGGCGAACAAATAAAATGGTCGATTCATCGCAAAGCCCCTGCTTTTGAAGAATTGGCGGCCAGCAACGAATTATTAGAAACAGGCATCAAAGTGATTGATTTGATTTGTCCTTTTGCCAAAGGCGGTAAAGTCGGCTTGTTCGGCGGCGCGGGCGTGGGTAAAACCGTCAACATGATGGAACTGATTCGCAATATCGCAAAGGAACACGAAGGTTATTCCGTGTTTGCAGGCGTGGGCGAACGTACCCGCGAAGGCAACGACTTCTATCATGAAATGAAAGAAGGCGGCGTGCTGGATAAAGTGTCTTTGGTTTATGGTCAAATGAACGAACCACCGGGCAACCGTCTGCGCGTGGCATTGTCAGGCTTGACCATGGCGGAATATTTCCGTGACGAAGGCCGTGACGTGTTGTTGTTCATCGACAACATTTACCGCTACACCTTGGCGGGGACTGAAGTGTCTGCATTGCTGGGACGGATGCCATCTGCCGTGGGTTATCAACCCACTTTGGCCGAAGAAATGGGCGCATTACAAGAGCGCATCACGTCCACCAAAAAAGGTTCAATCACCTCCATCCAAGCGGTGTATGTGCCAGCCGATGACTTGACTGACCCATCGCCTGCCACCACTTTTGCCCACTTAGATGCCACGGTGGTCTTGTCGCGCCAAGTGGCTGAATTGGGGATTTATCCTGCGGTTGACCCGTTGGATTCCAGATCACGCCAATTAGACCCGCTGGTGGTGGGTCAAGAACATTATGATGTTGCCCGCAGTGTCCAAGGCACCTTGCAACGCTATAAAGAACTCAAAGACATCATCGCCATTTTGGGCATGGATGAATTGTCTGAAGAAGATAAAAAAGTGGTCACCCGTGCGCGTAAAATCCAACGCTTTTTATCCCAGCCTTTCTTTGTGGCTGAAGTCTTCACAGGCGTGGAAGGCAAATATGTGTCATTGAAAGACACCATCAAAGGCTTTAAAGCGATTGTCGCGGGTGAATACGATGATTTGCCTGAGCAAGCCTTTTATATGGTCGGTGGCATTGACGAAGTTGAAGCCCGTGCGCAAAAATTATAGGAGCTGTCCCCATGGCAATGACCATACACGTTGATATTGTCAGTGCGGAAGGACTGATTTTTTCAGGCAAAGCAGAAATGGTTTTTGCACCTGCGCTGATGGGGGAAGTGGGGATTGCACCGCAACACGCGCCGTTGCTCAGCCCATTAAAAGCAGGCTTTATTCAAATCAAACTCAATGCTGAAGAAGAAGAGTTTTATTATGTCTCTGGTGGCATTTTAGAAGTTCAACCATCCATCGTCACCATTTTGGCCGACACCGTCACCCGTGCCAAAGATTTAGACGAAGCCAAAG
>DYSU01000073.1 GCA_020726335.1 Thiomargarita sp.
ATTTTTCATTCTTCTCTCACACGTCACTGTATTCATTTCACTGTTGTTTTTGATGTTTTTTCTTTTTGTCCGTCTTTTTTTCGACTTTTTTGAAATCTTTAAGACGGTGTAAGGTGAGTTATCTATATTTCACCTCTAAAATTTCGTATTCAATCATGCCGCTGGGTGCTTGCACTGTGGCGATGTCGCCCGCTTCTTTGCCGATTAACGCCCGTGCAAGCGGTGAGCTGATGGAGATTAAATTTTGTTTGATGTCGGCTTCGTCATCGCCAACAATGCGATAGCTCACTTCTTCTTCGCTGTCGATGTTGATTAAATCCACCGTCACACCAAACACCACTCTGCCTGTTTTGTTGGGTATGCTTGTAACATCAATGATTTGCGCGTGTGATAGTTTATGCTCTAATTCGTTGATTCGTCCTTCGATGAAGCTTTGTTGCTCTCTGGCCGCGTGGTATTCGGCGTTTTCTTTTAAATCGCCCAGTTCACGCGCACTGGCAATGGCTTGAATGATTTTAGGCCGTTCAATTGATTTGAGTTGTTTGAGTTCTTGTTGGAGTTTTTGCGCACCAACAACAGTCATCGGGGCTTTTTTCATGGTTTAAAATCCTGTTGGCTAAATTCTTGGTGTAAGTCTTGTAAACTGAAAACCGTGTTTTTATGCTCGGTTTGCATTGCCATCACCGTGGCACGCGCACCCGCTAAAGTGGTGGTGTAGCTGATGCCATGGCGCAAGGTGTTGCGGCGCATGATGTGGGAATCTTGCATCGCTTGTTTGGAATCCGTGGTGTTGATAATCAACTGGATTTCATTGTTGACAATTTTATCCACAATGTGGGGGCGACCTTCGGAAACTTTGTTAATGAACTGACAAGGGATATTGGCCGCGTTCAATGTTTTGGCCGTGCCATGGGTGGCAAACAGCTTAAAACCCAGTTTGACCAAATCGCTGGCCACTTGGATAATCGCAGGTTTATCGGCATCGCACACACTCAAAAATGCCGTGCCTTTTTTGGGTAAATCCATGCCCACCGCTTGTTGCGCTTTGCCAAAGGCTTCGCCAAAACTGCGGCCAACGCCCATGACTTCGCCCGTGGATTTCATTTCAGGGCCTAACACGGGGTCAACTTCGGGGAATTTGTTAAAGGGGAAAATCGCTTCTTTGACCGCATAATAACGGGGTATTCTGGTGCATAGCGCGTTTTGTTGTGCCAACGTTTGCCCCACCATGCAACGCGCCGCAATACACGCCAGCGATATACCCGTGGCTTTTGAGACATAAGGCACGGTGCGCGAAGCACGCGGGTTGACTTCCAATACATAAATGGTTTGGTCTTTAATCGCAAATTGCGCGTTCATTAAACCCACTACTTTCAATGATTTAGCCAACAACACCATTTGTTCGCGCAACTGGTCTTGCAACATCGGCGATAAAGTATAGGGCGGCAATGAGCAAGCGGAATCACCCGAATGAATGCCCGCTTGTTCAATGTGCTCCATGATGCCGCCAATCAATACATTTTCGCCATCACAAATCGCATCCACATCGACTTCAATCGCATCATCTAAAAAGTGATCCAGCAACACAGGCGAATCATGAGACATTTGCACCGCTTCGCGCATATAACGTTGTAATTCTTCAGGATAACTGACGATTTCCATTGCCCGTCCACCCAGCACATAAGAGGGACGCACCACCAACGGATAACCGATTTCTTCAGCCAAGCGCAACGCATCTTTTTCTGTGCGCGCCGTGCGGTTGGGCGGTTGTTTTAAACCCACTGCATGAATCAATTGTTGAAAACGTTCACGGTCTTCGGCCAAGTCAATCGAATCAGGGCTGGTGCCGATGATGGGTACGCCCGCCGCTTCCAAAGGCCGTGCCAATTTCAGGGGCGTTTGCCCGCCGTATTGGACAATCACGCCTTGCGGTTTTTCAGTTTCAATGATGGACAACACATCTTCCAGCGTCAACGGCTCGAAATACAAGCGGTCTGAGGTGTCATAATCGGTGGACACGGTTTCAGGGTTGCAGTTGACCATGATGGTCTCATAGCCGTCTTTGCTCAAAGTCAACGCCGCTTGCACGCAACAATAATCAAATTCAATGCCTTGGCCGATGCGGTTAGGCCCGCCGCCCAAGACCATGATTTTAGGGTTATCGGTGGGCAAGCTTTCGCATTCTTCTTCATAAGTGGAATACATATAAGCCGTGGTGGACGCAAATTCAGCCGCGCATGAATCCACCCGTTTGAACACAGGCTTGATGTTGAGTTTTTGGCGCAGTTCGCGGATGGTCTGCTCTGATTCGCCCACCAACGCCGCCAAGCGTAAATCCGAAAAACCTTTGCGTTTGAGGGCAAACAACCGCCCAGCATCCAAACTGGCCAAACCGCCGACGATAACCGCCGCTTCTTCATCCATCAACTGGGCGATTTGCACCAAAAACCAAGGGTCTATGCCCGTTAAGCGATTGATTTCTTCCAAAGACCAGCCCGCACGAAACGCATCGGCCACATACCACAAGCGTTCAGGGCCTGCGCAATTCAGTTGGGTGCGCAACGTGGTTTTAATGTCGTCTTCACTGAGGTCGGGCAACAATACAGGGTCAAAACCACATTTGCCCGTTTCCAAACTGCGCAAGGCTTTTTGCAAAGATTCTTGAAATGTGCGGCCAATCGCCATCACTTCGCCCACCGATTTCATTTGGGTGGTCAAAAGGGGTTCTGCTTGGGGAAACTTTTCAAAGGTAAAGCGGGGAATTTTAGTGACCACATAATCAATGCTAGGCTCGAAAGAAGCAGGGGTTATGCCGCCTGTGATGTCGTTGTCCAATTCATCCAGCGTGTAACCCACCGCCAATTTTGCCGCCACTTTGGCAATCGGAAAACCCGTGGCTTTAGAGGCCAGCGCGGAAGAACGCGACACCCGTGGGTTCATTTCGATAATGACCATTTGCCCGTTTTCGGGGTTGATTGAAAACTGAACATTTGAGCCGCCTGTATCCACGCCAATTTCTCGCAAAACCGCAATCGAGGCGTTGCGCATGAGCTGATATTCTTTGTCGGTCAAGGTTTGTACGGGGGCGACGGTGATGGAATCCCCCGTGTGAATGCCCATGGGGTCTAAGTTTTCAATGGAGCAGACAATGATGCAGTTGTCGTTTTTATCGCGCACCACTTCCATTTCATATTCTTTCCAGCCCAGCATCGATTCTTCAATCAAAAGTTCACTGGTGGGTGAGGCATTGAAACCACGCTCACAAATGGTGCGAAACTCATCTTTATTGTAAGCCACGCCGCCGCCTGTGCCGCCCAAAGTGAAGGACGGGCGAATAATCGTGGGAAAGCCGATGTCTTCTTGCGCCGCAAACGCTTCATCAAGGTTGCGCGCCATGTGGGAACGCGCCATTTTCAAACCGATGCGTTGCATAGCGATGCGAAATTTATCCCGATTTTCCGCCTGATCAATCGCCTCTTTTGATGCGCCAATCAGAGTCACGCCAAATTGTGCCAGCACGCCTTCGCGGTCTAAATCCAAGGCGCAATTCAAAGCGGTTTGCCCGCCCATGGTGGGCAACAAGGCATCGGGGCGTTCTTTTTCAATGATTTTGGCCACGGTTGGCCATTGAATCGGCTCAATATAGGTGGCATCGGCCATTTCGGGGTCGGTCATGATGGTGGCGGGGTTGGAATTGACCAAAATCACCCGATAACCTTCTTCTTTCAACGCTTTACATGCTTGCGTGCCAGAATAGTCGAATTCACAGGCTTGACCAATGATAATCGGCCCTGCGCCAATAATTAAAATACTTTTTATATCCGTTCTTTTAGGCATAATTGATAAAATCTGCAAGTTTTAAAGTGGATGACGCATGGGCATCAAAACAGTGCGGCAAATTTTACCACAAGCCACGCGCAGTTCCCAGCCCAGCGAACCAAGGCAAAGCCAGCGGCTACAAGAGTGGCTGGGATCAACCATCAGCCATTCATCGTCGGGATTGGCCGCTGGTTTTAAGGGT
>DYSU01000074.1 GCA_020726335.1 Thiomargarita sp.
ACTCCCCGCCGCGCCCATCATGCTGGGTGTTATCTGTACATACTCTTTTGGTATCGCATTTTACCCAAACGACGACACACAGCATTTTCTGCTTTGAACTGTCTGTGTCGTTTGGTAAAGTGTTCATGGGGTTATTTTGCTGTTCAGATTGAAAAATAATGACAGGAGCATGAGGATTCCTTTGATTGATGGATACTTTAAGCACAGACAGTTTATTGCCCATGCTAAATGCTTGGATGACGGCGCATCCTTATTGGGCGGGCGCGGTGATTGTGGTGTCTACTTTGTTGGAAGGTATTTTTGTTTTGGGGTTTTTTATTCCCGGCACGGTGGTGATGTTTTCCATCGGCGCGCTGGTGGCGGTGGGTGTGGTCAATTTATGGCTGGCTTTGTTCACTGCCGCACTGGGGGCATTCCTTGGCGACACCATCAGCTATTTTATTGGCCATTATTTTCGGGATGATTTGCGCTATTTCGCCTTGTTTCGCAAATACCCCCATTGGTTGCCACAAGCTGAATTGTATTGTCACCGCTATGGTGGTAACAGTGTGATTTTAGGGCGTTTTATCGGCCCATTGCGCCCGTTTATCCCCGCAATGTCTGGCATGTTGGGCATGTCAATCAAACGTTTTGTGGCCATTGATGCCATCGCTTCGTTGTTGTGGTCACCTTGCTATATGTTGCCCGGCATTATTTTGGGTGCATCATTGAGTTTAATCGCAGGCATTGCCAGCCGTTTGGCCATTTTATTGGCACTCATTTTAGGCAGTGCGTGGTTGACTGTTTGGCTGATTCGCCAAATTTATAAATTTTTACAACCGCGTTTAGGGGCTAATTTAGACAAAGCCTTGTATTGGAGTTATCGCCACCCTGTTTTGGGGCGTTTTATCACGGGTTTGTTGCAACACAATAAACCTGAATTGGGGGCGTTGTTTCAATCCGTGTTGTTGTTGATGTTGGGTTTTTGGGGTTTTTTTACATTGCTGTTGGTGCAAGTTTACAGCAAAAACCTGTTAGACATTAAACTGTTTGATTTCTTTCAAAGTTTACATTCTGTTTGGGGCGATAAAATCATGGTCGCCTTTATGGACATCAGCAACAGCACCAGCAATGGGGTTATCGCAGTGGTTTGCGCATTGTGGTTGGGTTTTCGCCGCCATTGGCTGTCATTGGGGCATTTCATCACCCTTTTGTTGTTGGCTTTTTTAGCCGCGTTTTTGTTCAATCTCAACATTCGGATTGAAACGCCGTTGCCGCTGATTGACGCTTATATTGGGTTTCCCGATGTGCATATCACTGTAACCACGGTGTTATATGGCTTTTTGGCGGTGTTGATTGCGGAAGATTTGCCCCTGCGTTGGCAACGCTTGCCCTATACGCTGGCGGGTTTGTGGCTGTTGGGTGTGACGGTGTCCTATTTGTATTTAAGCCTACAATTGCTGTTGCCCATTATCGCGGGGATTTTTCTCGGTTTGATGTTGGTGGCGTTGTTTGGTATCGCCTACCGTCGCCACAGCGTGCCAGAAGTCGGCTGTTATGGCTTGATGACCATTTTATTGCTCACACAACTATTGACCGCTGTTGGGCTGTTGCAAAAAAACTACGTTCAAGATGTGCAACGCCACAGCCAGCCACGTCCTGTGCAAGCCATTGATTTATCTCAATGGCAAGAACAGATTTGGCAAACTTTGCCGTTGCAAAAAACCCTGTCACAAAAAAAATATTCATTTTTACACGACCATTTTAATTTCCAATGGGCGGCACCTTTGGCTGAAATTCAACAAAAACTCAGCCAACAAGGTTGGCAACCTGCGATGTCTTTGGGTTGGAAAACGCCCGTGGATTGGTGTTCGCCTAAAACCAAATTATCTCAACTGCCTGTTTTACCTAAAATTTTATATGGCGAAAATGAAAAACTGCGATTGATATATTTTGACCCCAAGCATTCAGGGCAACGTTGGGTGTTGCGTTTGTGGCCAAGTCACAGCCACACAGCCAAAAATCAAACCCCCATTTGGTTGGGGGAAATTTCACAAGAACAATTGGGCAATCACTTTGGTTTGTTGACGCTAAGCGAAAAAATTGAACAGCCCACATCAGTTGTTTTGCAATATTTACAACGCTTTATCAATGAATACACCGTTGTCGTAAAAACTGAAAAAGACCGACAAATGTGGTTGATTTATTGAACGGCCTTCAGCTTCTTAAAAACAGCGTGGCCAAATAATCCATGCTCAGTTCAATCCACAGCCAATTACCCTTATCATCACAAGCCTGGTTTTGAGCCAAATCGTGCAACAGTGCGTTCATTTGTGCCAAAGTCAGCGGTTCATCTAAACGGTTATGGCGGGCCATATGGGCTAAAATCGGCAAATCATCGCCGTCTGTCGCTGAATGGGTCAAGTGATACAACACGTCAGCCAACAATTGGCTGATGTCGGTTTTAGCCAATAGACTGGGCAATTGAAGCAGTTTGACCGCAGTGGACGATAAAACCTGTAAATTAAACCCCAAGGTTGCCAACCGCTGTTGTTGTTGTGGAATCACCGCCATTTGTTGCGGCTCTAATGCCAAAGTCAACGGAATCAATAACGTTTGTTTGCCTACGCCTGTGGTTTGATAAGCTTGCTTAAGTTGTTGATAAATTAAATATTGTTGCGCGCTTTGTGAGTCTATCAACAACAAACCTTGTTGATTTTCAGCCAAAATATAGCGGTTTTTCAATTGCGCCAAAGCCGTGCCAAACGTGGCGGAGCTGGCAGGCACGGGCAATGGTGGCGTTTGTTGCAATTTTTGATAATGCGCCAACAGCTCACGAATTTGCAATGCTTGCGAAGGTGACTTTTTGCCCACGGGGTATTTTGGCGTAATGGCTGTGGTTTCAATGGGTTGCAAACCACGTTGCAGGCTGTGATAAACCATGTCGTATATTTTTTGCCCCTCGACAAACCGCACCTCCTGTTTGGCAGGATGAACATTCACATCCAGTGCGTCAAACGGCAGTTGCAAATACAACACATAAACAGGGTAACGACCCGCGTTTAACAGGGGTTTATAGGCTTGGCGCACCGCTTGGTTTAATAACTTGTCGCGCACCATGCGGCCATTGACAAAAAAATACTGCATATCCGCTTGAGCGCGATAAAACAAAGGTTGGCTGATCCAGCCATGTAGCTGTAAATCATCAAGATTTTGGCTGATGCGCACACTGTGTTGGGCAAATTGCGCAGGGCATAACTGGCTCAGACGGTGCAATTTGTTGTCACCATCACGGTACGCATTTAAACTTAACACCCGTTTTTGATTGTGTTGCAGTTGAATTTTCAGCTCAAAATGGCTTAAAGCCACGCGCTTGACCAGCTCTTGAATGTGATTGAATTCAGTGCGTGCGCTTTTGAGGTATTTGCGCCGCGCAGGGGTGTTGTAAAATAAATTGCGCACTTCAACACAAGTGCCGACTGGATGCGCCGCCACGCGCACAGTTTGGTTTTCATTGCCGTTGATTTGGATTGTCGCGCCTTGATTTTCCTTATAAAAGCGCGAAGTCAATGTTAAACGGGAAACTGAAGCCATGCTGGCCAATGCTTCGCCACGAAAGCCCAAGGTTTGAATGTGGTGTAAATCGGCCAATTCACGAATTTTGCTGGTGGCGTGCGCGCTCAAAGCCAAAGTCAATTCTTGGGCGCGAATGCCATGGCCGTTGTCGCGCACCCGAATCAAGTCAATGCCGCCTTGTTCAAGGTCAATATAAATCTCGGTTGCACCTGCGTCCAAGCTGTTTTCTACCAATTCTTTGACCACAGATGCGGGGCGTTCAATCACCTCGCCTGCGGCAATCTGTTTGGTCAATAACGGGGACAACAGTTGAATGGATGGGTCTGTGTTTATCATAAGCAAGATGGTGGGCAATGTGAGTCGGCTGTTTATAATAAAATTTTTACCCTTGCGTCAACAACC
>DYSU01000046.1:0-15042 GCA_020726335.1 Thiomargarita sp.
CTACGGTTATTGCGTTAGTTGGAACATGGTTGCTAGATAAAGATAAAGTTGATTATGATGGGAAAATGCTTCCTAGAGATGCATTTTTAAGTCAAAAAGAACTTAAAGAGATGATTGCAAGTGGATTGGTACAACGTGGTGAAACTTGACACACCATCAAGCAATTGGAAACCTATATCAGCAGTTAAACCACTTTGAAAATAATCCGTATTTTTCTATTGGGCGGGTGCTGGCCTATGCTGGCACACGCCTTGACCGCGCCGCAGGTGACGTATTGGGTTGATTACAGCGTGGCCGACAACACCTTTAAAGTGCATGTCAACGCCACGGCTTCCAGCGACAGCGACGGTCACATCATCAAATATGAGTGGATTCCCTCCAGTGGCGAGCCGACCTTATCAACCACCGCAGAAACCACGCTGAGTTTTCCCCGTGTCGGCATTTATAACATCACTTTAGTAGTGACTGATGACCGAGGCGCGAAAGCCAGCATTGACCAAACCTTGGTGGTTAAACAAACCCAGCCCGTGGTATTGGTCAATCAACCGCCCATCGCCTCGTTTGTGTTGTCGCCCGAACAAGGCGTAGCCCCGTTAAAAGTTAAATTGGATGCGCGTGCCAGCTCTGACCCCGAAGGCAGTATCAAAAGCTATGAATGGCTCAGCTCCAATGGCTTGACCACCACAGGGCGCGAAAGCACGTTGACATTTGACACCGTGGGGCGTTATGGGGTGACGCTGAAAGTCACCGACAGCCAAAATTCAAGCCATTTTCAGCAAAAAACCGTGCTGGTCTTGCCCACAGGCAGTGGCGACAGCACAGCCGTGAATCAACCGCCCATCGCCACATTCACAGCCACGCCCACACAAGGCAACGCACCGTTGACCGTGGTTTTAGATGCCAGCAATGCCCGCGACAGCGACGGCACGATTACCGCTTATGATTGGCTCAGTTCCAACGGCCTGACCGCGACAGGCAAACAGACCCGCTTGACCTTCGACAACGCGGGGCGTTACACCCTCTCATTGGTCGTCACCGATGACAAAAACAGCATGGCCAGCCGCTCAATTCCGATTGAAGTGGGCGGTGGCGGCGACAACACCGCCAGCAACCAAGCACCCAAAGCTTCTTTTGCGCTGTTGCCTGACAGCGGGCTTGCACCGTTGCGCGTCGGTTTTGATGCCAGCCCATCCAAAGACCCCGATGGCAGGATTGAACATTACCTTTGGTATGCCTCTGATGGCCAAACATTGATTGATAAAAAATCAGGCGGCTTGACCTTCAATCACCCGGGCAATTACAGCCTGACATTGACCGTCACCGACAACCAAGGGGCAAGCCACAGCGTCAATAAATACATCAGCGTGACCAACCCAGTGACCACCCCCCCTGCGCCGACCACCGCCCTTAAAAAACGGCCACAAGCTGATTTCATCAGCAGTGTCACCACAGGCATCCTGCCGCTGACCGTGTTTTTCGATGCCCATACCGCCAAAGACGAAGACGGGCAAATCACCCAATACAGTTGGACAGCCAGCGACGGCCAAACCGCCACGGGCGTGCAAGCCACGTTCACCTTCAGCCAAGTGGGCAATTACGAGCTGATTTGCACCGTGATGGACAACAACGGTTTAAGCCACAGCAAACGGCAAATCATTGAAGTAAAAGACAATAATGCTGCGCCTGTGGCCAAGTTCACCTTGGATAAAACGCAAGGCCGCCCGCCGTTGACGATCAATGTGGAGGCCAGCGCGTCCAGCGATGTTGATGGTTCAATTAAAACCTATGGGTGGACGGTGTCCGACGGCCAAACTGCCCACGATAAAACCACGAAATTCACTTTTACTCAAATCGGCACCTTCGGCATTAATTTGCAAGTGACGGATGACAAAGGAAAAACCAACGACATAGCGCAAACAGTCACGGTTTTGCCCAATCAAGTGCCGCTTGCGCGCTTTAAAATCAAAAGCGACAGCCAAACCGCGCCCGCCATTGTGACGCTGGATGCCAGCGAAAGCGTTGATCATGATGGCAGCATCAAAAATTTTGCTTGGTTGAGCAGTGACGGCCAAACCGCTTCGGGCGTTTATCCCACCTTGACTTTGGCCAGCGCGGGCGCGTACAGCATCACATTACAAACCACCGACAACGAAGGCGCAACCAGCAACGCATCGCAAACCATTCAACTGACACAGGCCAAGCCCAATCAAAAACCCAGCCCTGAATTTGAAACCACCGCAGAACAAGCGGTGGTCAAAGTCGGCGACAACAGTGCGCAAAATCCTGCCAACACGCTCATCAACGGCATCACTTTGACATTAACGGGGCTGTTGGATGCCTATCAAGCAGGTGATTTCTTAATCCTTAATTTAATTGAGAATTTACAGCAAGTCAGCCGCACCGAGGTGGTGGATTTATGGGTGGCGATACAACTGCCTAATAATCAATGGGTTTTTCTCAGCAACCAAACCTTGCCGTTTGTCGCCGTGCCGCAAGCGTTTAAAACCCACATCAGTCCCGAACAAACCAGCCAGCGTTTGTTGACCTTGGAAATACCTTCAGGTTTTTCAGGTACTTATCAATTATATGCGGTTTATGTGGCCTCAGGCAAAAACCCGATGCAAGACAGTTTTTTGATTTACCGCTCCAATATTTTAGTGCAAGACATTGTTTTGCACTAAAACAGGCATCAATCCTGCGTTGATGCAACATTTTGCCTTTAAAGAGGATTGTTTATGTGTGGAATTGTCGGTGCTGTGGCCGAGCGTGATGTTGTACCCATTTTGCTCGAAGGTTTGCGCCGTTTAGAATACCGTGGCTATGATTCAGCGGGTTTGGCAGTGATTGACGCAACAGCGCAAGCACAGCGTTGTCGCGTGGTGGGGAAAGTGGGCAAATTAGTCAGCGAACTCAAACAACAACCGCTCAAAGGCCACTTGGGCATTGCGCACACCCGTTGGGCAACCCACGGCAAACCGACCCAAGCCAACGCCCACCCGCACCAATCGCATGACCAAGTGTATGTGGTTCACAACGGCATCATTGAAAATCACCAAACCTTGCGCCAACAACTGCAACAGCAAGGCTATGATTTTACTTCAGAAACCGACACCGAAGTCATCGCCCACCACATCCATTGGCTGTTGCAAAGTGGCGTAGACCTGCAACAAGCGGTCAGCGAGACTTGTAAAATTTTAGAGGGTGCCTATGCGCTGGGCGTGTTTTGTGTTGCGCAACCCAATCAATTGGTCGCCACCCGCCACGGCAGTCCGTTGGTCATCGGCCTGGGTTTGGGCGAACACTTCATCGCCTCCGATGTCAGCGCGCTGTTGCCCGTCACCCAACGCTTTATCTTCCTTGAAGAAGGTGATGTGGCGGTGTTGTTTCGCAGCACTGTGGCAATTTATGACCGCCATGGCAAATTAATTGAACGGCTGATTCACACCAGCGAATTGCAAGCCGACGCAGTGGAACGCGGCAAATACCGCCATTACATGCTCAAAGAAATTTTTGAACAACCCACCGCCGTCAGCGAAACCCTGAGCGGGCGCATTTCCGCTGATAATCGGGTGTTGGACAGCGCGTTTGGCCCAAACAGCACAGCGATATTTGACGCGGTTGAAGCGGTGCAAATCATCGCTTGCGGCACCAGTTATCACGCGGGCATGGTGGCGCGCTATTGGCTGGAAAGTTTGGCGCATGTGCCGTGTCAAGTGGAAGTGGCCAGCGAATTTCGCTATCGCCAGCCGTTGGGGTCAAGCAAAACCTTGGTGGTGACTTTGTCGCAATCGGGCGAAACCGCCGACACCTTGGCCGCGTTGACTGAAGCCAAACGTTTGGGTTTTGGCGCGAGTTTAACCATTTGCAACGTGCCAGAAAGTAGCTTGGTGCGCGCCTCTGATTTGGCTTTAATGACCCGTGCCGGCCCTGAAATCGGCGTGGCTTCAACCAAAGCGTTTACCACCCAATTGGTGGCTTTATTGCTTTTGACCTTGGTTTTAGGGCGCAGACGCGGTTTGGATCAGGCACAAGAACAAAGCACCGTACAACAACTGCGACAACTGCCCCAGCGGATTGAACAGGTGTTAAAGCTCAATCCTGAAATTCAAACCTTGGCCGAGCAATTTGCCGATAAACAGCACAGTTTGTTTTTGGGGCGCGGCTGTCATTATCCGATTGCGCTGGAAGGCGCGTTGAAATTAAAAGAGATTTCCTATATTCACGCCGAAGCCTATCCCGCAGGCGAACTCAAACACGGCCCGCTGGCCTTGGTTGATGCCAACATGCCTGTGGTTGCGGTCGCGCCCAATGATGAACTGCAAGAAAAGCTTAAATCCAATTTACAAGAAGTCCACAGCCGTGGCGGGCAGTTGCTGATTTTTGCCAATCACAAAACCTTGATGCAAAATTTAGATTATGTCCAAGTGGTGGAAGTGGGTGAAGTTGAAGCCCTGCTGTCGCCGATGGTCTACAGTATTCCTTTGCAATTGTTGGCCTATCATGTGGCCTTGATTAAAGGCACTGATGTCGATCAACCGCGCAATTTGGCCAAATCAGTGACAGTGGAATAACTTAACTGATTGATTTTTATGATAACTGTGATTATTATCAATTATTTTTCGGCTGATTTAACCCAACAGACGGTGCAACGTTTGTTGCTTGCACCCGCGCCGCCATTGGCCATCCATGTGGTGGACAACAGTGTCTGCCCCAACCAGCAACGGCTGTTGCAACAAATTCCCGACATCAAGTTGTGGATTAATCAGGAAAACGCAGGTTTTTCAAAAGCTTGTAATCAAGTTTATCGCCAAACTGATTCTGATTGGGTGTTGTTGTTAAATCCTGATGCTTATCTGCTGGGTGATGCGTTGGCGCAGTTACACCAATTTTTATTGCGCACCCCCCAAGCGGCGGCGGTTGGCCCTAAAGTCTTTTGGGATGCTGATTTGCGCTATTTTTTGCCGATGAATCTGGCGCATTCGCCGTGGCATCAAGTGGACAGTTGGCCAAAAAGCATGGCTTTGCGGCAAAAAAGTGTGCATTATTGGCAAACCACGCAAGCCATGCGTCAGCAACTGTTGTCAGGTGGTCATGTGTTGTTGCGCCGTTCAGCGGTGGATGCGGTGGGTGGTTTGTTTGATGAACAATTTTTCATGTATTATGAAGATGAAGATTTGTTTTTGCGCTTGCAACGGGCGGGTTTTGACCTGTATTGCTTGCCTTCTGCCCAAGCGGTGCATGTGTTTAACGGTTGTGCGCGTGAAAAAACCGCATGGAAATTTCAGCAAGCGGCTGTGGCGGCAGAAAAATTCAAGGCCAAACATTATCCGCGCAGTTGGCATCATCAAATACGCCAACGTTTGCATTCATGGCAAGAAAAATTCAAGCGCACACCCGTCAATGTGGCCTTCACGGATGGGGGGGTATGTCAGCAAGTGCCACATTTTGCTGTCCCTGAACAATATCAAGATAACTGGTTGATTGAATTCAGTTTATCCCCGCATTTCGCACCTGCAATCGGCTGTTTTGGCCAAGGTGCGCAAGCAACGTATCCCATCAATGCGGCAGAAATTTTGCCTTCGGGGCAACATTATGTGCGCATAGGCTCTGTTGAGCGCGTTCATCCACAAATTTGGAGATGGTTTTGGAAAAATTCTTAAAAATCAGTTTGTTGTGCCTGTTCTTGTGGCCTACATTGTCACAGGCTCGCGCAACGCGCATTGTCGGCGGTGAACCGAGCGTAGCCGACGCATGGCCGTGGGCGGTTTCCCTGCATTTTGCCAAAGGGATACATGAATGCGGCGGCAGTTTGATTGCGCCCACATGGGTGTTGACCGCAGGCCATTGTGTGTTTTCGCTTTATTACATTGAAAATCCTGAAGATATTAAAGTTTATGTGGGCGTTTATCGGCAAAGCGATTTGGTGAGCGGGCAAAAAATTGCGGTCAAACGCTATATCACGCATCCTTTATGGGGAAAAGACGAAAGCAGTTTTCACGACATCGCTTTATTGGAATTGGCAGAAGCGGCCACGGTTGAGCCGGTTAAACTCAATGCCGGCGACACGTTGCCCGATTTTGGCATGGCTTTGGGCTGGGGAAGCACCGCCAGCAGCATACGCAATTATACGAATGAATTGTATCAAGTTGTTCTACCCTTGGTTTCTAACGCCGCGTGTCAAGCGGCTTATACTGCGTTCAATGGCACGGAAATTTTCGATTATGAGTTGTGTGCAGGTTATATCAATGGCGGCAAAGACGCTTGTATAGGCGACAGCGGTGGGCCTTTGATAATACAAAATGGCGATGACCACCGTTTAATCGGTATTGTCAGTTTTGGCGATTTTCCCGATGGCACGCCGCCCGGGGGGAAATATTGTGCAGGTACAGACAGTTACGGCGTATACACCCGTGTATCCGCTTATCAAGATTTTATTCATGATTATATTCCAGAGCTTGAGTTTTCTGAGCTTGACACACCTCCGCCTTATTTGGGTCAAAAATTATCCACGCAGGCGATGAACATCAATGGAAAAATCTCGGCCACCGCCAGCCAAGTCTGGGCTGATTTACAACGGTGTGATTCTCAAGGTAAAAACTGCCAACCCGCGCCGCAATCGGTGATGCAAACCGATGATTATTTGCAGATTGATTTCAATCTTCAGCTTGAACCTGCCGACATTGGGCAAAAAGTGGATGTATTGATGGTGGCGAGGGTGTCGTTGCCTGACCGTCTGCTGTGGTGGTATCAAACGGCTGATGGCGCATGGCAACCATGGACAGGGCAAGACATCTTTTCATTGCCTGCCCAGCAAAGCAAAATCAAACTTGAAGAGAAAAATCGCTTGCCGTTTTTTCAAGGTACACTGCCTTATCCCAACGCTGAATTTTCATTGTTTATGGCTTACCGCTTCAGCGATTTATCCAAGCTGGTGTTTAATGTCCAGCCGTTTTCTCTGAAAATTAAACCTTGATTTTGAGAAAAAATACGCTAAAAAGTCAATACTTTATCGCAGTCTCGCACCAATTCATATAAATCTTGCATAGTGGACAGCGGGCACAATTCGCTGCTGCCTTGTTGGCGAATTTTCAGGCAAGTACCACAAGCCAAAATTTCACCACCTTCGTCAACAAACGCTTGCATTTGTTTGATAACATTAAATTTATCTGTGTCCAAGTGTTCCGCCTCTACACCTTTTGCCAACAGAAATACTTTCACCGTGTCCATTTGCCGTAATGCAAACACACCCAGACGAAAAGCGTTCCATACAGTTTCCGCATCCTCACTGTAAATCACCAAACCAAGTTTCATAATAAAATCCTTAAACCCCTGCTTTGAATACCAGAAAACAACCCTTGAGATGCTTGCACAACAACAGCACATCCAACAAACGAAGATGATAGCACGGAATCAGTTGCGTTGTTCGCAACGACGAATCACGTCCAATAACTGGGCAAATATTTTGGGGTTGCCTGCCACCACATTGCCGCAAGTGAAATAATTGTCTTCGCCTTTGTTGTCGGTGATAAAGCCGCCTGCTTCGCGGATGAGCAACGCACCTGCGGCGATGTCCCATGGTTTTAAGCTGTATTCCCAAAAACCATCCAAACGTCCTGCCGCCAAATAAGCCAAATCCAACGCCGCTGAACCTGCACGGCGAATACCCGCGCTGTTGAGAAATAACTGCTTGAAAATACAGAGATAATTGTCAATCACGGTTTCTTGCCGAAAAGGGAAACCCGTTCCCAACAAGGCATCTTGCAAACTGACCAAACCCGTGACGCGAATGCGGCGGTTGTTGAGATACGCGCCATTGCCACGGCTTGCGCTGAACAATTCATCGGCCACGGGGTCATAAATCACGCCCAAAGAGAGTTGATTTTTGTGCTTCAACGCAATGGACACCGCAAATTGTGGAAAACCATGCAGAAAATTGGTGGTGCCATCCAATGGGTCGATAATCCATTGATAATCCGATGTTTTATTCCCCAGCAAGCCGTTTTCTTCGCCCAACAGACTGTGGTCAGGATAGGCGGTGAGCAACGTGTCAATAATCGCTTGTTCGGCATTGCAGTCGATTTCGCTGACATAATCGTTGTTGGTTTTACGTTGCACGCTCAAGCTGGTGCGCCGATCAAAACCACGGATGATGATTTGCCCGGCGCGCTGTGCGGCTTTGTTGGCCATGGTGAGCATTGGATTCATGCCTGTGCCTCAATCAAATGTGAAACCAAACCATCGGCCAATTTGGGTTCAAACCATGTCGATTTGGGCGGCATCACTTCGTTGGCATCGGCCACCGCCATTAAGTCGGCCATGCAGGTGGGATAAAGCGAAAACGCCACCGCCATTTCGCCCGAATCCACCCGTTGTACCAAACCTGCCAAGCCGCGAATGCCGCCGACAAAATCAATGCGTTTATCGCGCCGTGGATCGGTGATGCCCAAAATCGGCGCGATGAGAAAATCGGCCAACAAGCTGACATCCAGCCGTTTGACGGGGTCATCGGGGATGTTTTCGGGGTGGATGTTGAGTTGATACCATTGCTGGTTCAAATACAGGCCAAATTCGCCCGCTTGGCTGGGTTTGACTGGGGTGGTGGCGGGTGTCACGGTAAAATTTTTCCCTATTGCGCTTAAAAATTCATCCGCACTCAAGCCGTTTAAGTCTTTGATTATACGGTTATAATCTAAAATGTTCATTTGGCTGTCGGGAAACATCACACTTAAAAAGTAATTATAATTTTCCTCGCCCGTGTGGTGGGGGTTGGCTTGTTGGCGTTGCGCCGCCACCCGTGAAGCCGCCGCCGAGCGATGATGACCATCAGCGATGTATAATGCGTCCATTGGGTCAAAAGTCTGGGTGATGGTTTCAATGTCGCGGGCATCGGTGACAGGCCACAGGCTGTGGATGATGCCATCATCGGCGGTCACTGTGACTTCGGGCGGTTGTTGGCTGATGCGTGCAATGAGTTGCGCAATCACAGGGTGTTGTTTATAGGCCAGCAACACAGGGCCTGTTTGGGCGTTGAGGGCATCAATCTGGCGCACACGGTCATTTTCTTTGTCAGGACGGGTAAATTCATGTTTACGAATGCGATTTTTATTATAATCTGGCACAGATGCTGCTGTAACCAAACCGATTTGTTGATGCCTGCCCATGATTAAACCGTAAAGATAATAACAGGCTTGGCTGTCCTGTTTTAACACTTTGGCGTTTAACATTTTGGCCAAGTTTTCTGCCGCTTTGGCATACACTTCATCGGCATAAGGGTCACAATCAAGGGCAAGGTCAATCTCTGGACGCGAAATGTGTAAAAAGCTCCAAGGTTTACCTTGGGCGCGCACTCTGGCTTCTTGGGCGTTTAATACGTCATAAGGTGGGGCAACCACTTGTTCAACAAACGCCGCTTGAGGTCTTAAAGCAGCAAAAGGGCGGATTAAGGTCATAAAAAGTCTCTTTAAACAGATTGTGTCAGATGCTTGAGGTTGTGTAGTATAATAAAAACTTGAAGCAACAACAAAATTAAAACAACAATTCCCAAAATTAATATTCGGCAACGATGCGCTACAGTTGGCTGGCATCATGATAAAAAAGTTTAAAAATCAAGGTTAACCCGTCACAGGCCATTAACAATAACGATATAGAAAAGGTGATAATATGAGCATTAACAGAGAGAAAGACCCCCGCTTTCGCAGTGGTTATTCCATGTATGAAGAAAAATCCAGCAGTTTGAGCGGCATTTTAAGCGGCGGTTTATTTTTAATCGTCTTTGCCGCCATCATCGCAGGCATCGCCTATTATTTTCATCCCGAATGGTTTGGTCAGGCGCAAAAAACCGATGTCACGCTGGTCGAAGTGGATGAAATGGGGCGCATCACCCAAGTTTCACCGTCTATGGTACAGCCTTTGCCGCCAAAAACACCACCTGCGGTTGTGCCACAGCCTGAAACCAGCACACCCCTTGCCCCATCTGAAAACACCGCACCCGTTAAAACAACAGCGGCTGAACCTGCGCAAACAACCGTAAGCAAGACCCCTGCAACTGTCGCAGAACCTGTAGTCCCTGAAGAAAAACCTGTTGACACGGCCACAACAGAACCCAAAACAAGCACCGAACCCATTGAATCTACACCAGAAATTGCACCCGTTGTTGCACTTGCCGAACCCATGGCAACAGCCATTGAGCCTGCAAAACCCGCTGTTGAAGCGACAACAACCCAGCCTGAAGCCGTTGCCAAACCAAGCGAAACCGCAACCACTGTGGTGGAACAACCTGTTGAAACCACAGAAAAAACGGCTGAAACCGAAACCGTTACGCCAACAGAACCCGTGGCAACCATTGAGCCTGAAAAAATTGAACCCACAAAAGCCGTCGAAACTGTGGCGGCAAAAACAGCCACTGAATCCAAACCCATTGAAAATCCAGCAGAAACAGTGACCAAAGCCGTGGCTCAAACCCCCGAAGTTGAGCCAGTCAAAACAGAGCCTGAAAAAGCTGAACCCGCCAAACCCACATTGGCCGAGCAAGTGGCGAGTTTACAAGCCCAAGCCTATGCGCAATTGAAGGGATTGCGTCTGACTTCTCCTACAGGCGATAATGCCTATGAAACCTATCAAACCTTGGTTAAATTATCCCCAAAAGAAGCCTATGGCGTGCGTGACCAAATTCAGGCGGCGTATTTGGCCATGGCGCAAGCCAAATTACAAGCCAATAAAGTGAATGATGCCCAAGAAATTTTGGCCAAAATGAAAGAAATCAACAGCCGTGACGACGATGTCAGAGCGTTGGAAAGAGCCTTAAAAAAAGCTTCAGCCAACGATGAAGTTGACAGTTTATATGCCCAAGGTCGACGCATGGCGCAACGCAACCAATTACAAGGCAAAGACGGTGCAATTCGTCAATACCAATTGTTGTCTGCCCGCGCACCACGCCATGATAAAACCCGCGATTTGGCCGATTTGATTTTGCGCGCTTATGAAAATACAGCGGACAAACAAATCAAAGATGAAAAATATTCAACCCCCGCAGGCGATAATGCCGTAGACACTTACCGCGACATGCTCAAATTTTCCCCCAACAACAGCGCGGCCAAACAAGGCTTGGCCAAAATTGTCGGTGTTTATGAAGCCATGGCGCGTCAAAAAATGCAAGAAGGCAAATGGGTGATCAGCGAACGCTTGGTGCAACGCGGCTTGAGCATTTTACCCAAAGACCCCGATTTAAATGCGTTGGCCAAAGAACTGCGCAAACAAAAAGCACAAATGCCCAAACCCAAACCTGTGGAAAATGACAAAATCACGGCCCCTGCCAACAGTTTAGCCGCGCAATTACAACAAGCCCAACGGCAAATGCAAGCAAACCAGTTGACTTCGCCACCCAATGACAACGCGCTGGAAAGTTATCAAGCCATTTTGCAAAAAAACCCTGACAACAACGAAGCCAAAGCAGGCTTAGACCGCATTGCCCAAAGCTATATTAAAAAAGCGCGCACTTTAAAAGACCAAGGTCAGTCGCAACAAGCGATGTCGGTGTTGTCTGAAGCCTTGGCCATTTTCCCCGACAACACAGCCATTGCCAACCTGCGCGAAGAAGTGTTAAAGGCGTGGCAATAAAAAACAACCTGCGCGCCCTGCTGGTTCAAGAAACGGCGCGCATCATGGTGCAAGATGCAGTGCTGGATTATCAAATTGCAAAAAAACGCGCTTGTGCGCGTTTAGGCCTGAAGCATTATAAAGATTGGCCTGGCAATCAAGAAATTGAACAAGCGGTGCTGGCGTATCAGCACCTGTTCAACCAACAACAACAGCAACCGCTGTTACAACAACAATACCGTGATGCACTGGCGGCCATGCGTTTATTTGCCCCGTTTCAACCGCATTTGGTCGGCAGTTTATTGCGCGATGTGGCACAACCCCACAGCGATGTCGTGTTGCATTTATTCTCTGACGATGCCAAAAACATCGGCCTGTTTTTGTTGGACAAACACATTCCCCATCAAACCGTTGAACACTGTTTTCATTCCATGCAAAAAAGTTATCCCGCGTATCGTTTTTTAGCGGGCGAACAACGTATTTTATTGGTTGTTTTTCCTGTTGCCGACCTGCGTTGGTCGCCACCTGACCCCGTAACCCAAAAACCCATGCAACGCGCCAACGGGCAAAAAGTGCAACACCTGCACAAAATGCTTTCCATGAAGATTCTTTAGGAGAAAGAATATGAAACCTAACATCTATTACGAAATACCTGAAGATAGATATATTTTTAATAAAAAGAAAACGCCCGAAGAAAAGATCAGACAATGGGCTATTTATGAATCATAATCTACTTTTTCGGTACATATTAATAACATTGGAGTAGAAGTTCCAGTTCGAGTTGGAACGAGAACACACTTTGCAGACATCGTTATTTACGACAACCATCTTCCATACATTGTTATTGAATGTAAGCATTATGAAGATAATAATCATAAAGATGCACTAGACCAAGCTATAAGTTATGCGTCTTCAAAAGAAATTAATGTTGAATATGCTATAGCAACAAATGGAAAATATTGGAAGTGTTCAAAAAAACAAGAAACAGGATGGCATGAAGTAGATGAGATAAACAACTTTGAAAGAATTAACGAAAAATATATAAAAAATAGAGCGCGTAATGATTTCGTTTTATCATTTAGCAGATATGACCCCATTTTTCTTTGAGACAATACAAAGCCAAGAAGTTGGATATTTTTTCCAGTGCCTTCAAAGCTATTATACTGTATCGTCATTTAGTCGTAATAATGTTGTATCTTTTGGATGTAAGAGATAAAAAAAGATATTAAATTACTCAGCAAGAGATATTTATCTGATACAAGATTACATAGATTCAACATTACAGAAAGAAATTAGAATTAGGCTTCCTAAAATAAATGAAGATTTATTAGAGTTCAAAATATACTGCCAAAATCCAAAAAAACATGACTAATCTAAAGATAACGAATGGTTAGACGACGGACGCAATGACAGCCTGCATCTTCGCCCAGTCCTACGCCTCGCCGCCCCTCATACCAGATGATACCCCCAATCCCCCACTGCCCGATAAGCCGCTGTTATTAAACAACAATATTCAATTCCGATTTTTAATTGTGTTTTAGCATTACTTTAATATTAAAATAATGTTGACACAATATTTGAGATTTTTCCTGATATTGCGACAGCTCAAACCTATTTTCAGAAAAAAGGCAGTTCTTATGACCGATTGGCTTGATTTTGACCGCCAACACCTCTGGCATCCCTACGCCAACATTGCAGACCCGTTGCCCGTTTATCCCGTGATTCATGCTGAAGGCGTGTATTTGACTTTGGCCAATGGGAAAAAATTGATTGATGGCATGAGTTCATGGTGGGCGGCGATTCACGGCTATAACCATCCTGTGTTGAATGCGGCCATCAACGAACAATTGCAATCAATGGCGCATGTGATGTTTGGCGGTTTGACCCACAAGCCTGCGGTGGAATTGGCGCAACTTTTGTTGTCGATAGTGCCAAAAGGCTTGTCGAAAATTTTTTTTGCTGATTCAGGCTCGGTGGCCGTGGAAATTGCGTTAAAACAGGCGATTCAATATTGGCTGGCTTTGGGCAAACCCGATAAAAACCGTTTTGCCACCGTGCGTTCAGGGTATCATGGCGATACCTTGGGCGCGATGTCGGTGTGTGACCCTGTCAATGGGATGCACCATTTATTTCACCCCGTGTTGATGCCCAATTATTTTGCACCCGCGCCCCATTGTCATCCCAACCAAGGTTTACACGTCACCGACATCACCGCTTTAGACCGCTTATTAGACCAAAACCACAGCCACATCGCCGCATTGATTTTAGAACCTTTGGTACAAGGTGCGGGTGGGATGCGCTTTTATTGCGTCGATTATTTGGAGCAAGCGCGGGTGTTGTGTGATGAATATGAGGTATTGTTGATTTGTGATGAAATCGCCACAGGTTTTGGCCGCACAGGTCAATTGTTTGCCTGCGATTATGTCCCGCATTTTACCCCTGATATTTTATGTTTGGGCAAAGCATTGACAGGCGGTTATCTGAGTTTGGCCGCGACTTTATGCACCGACGAAGTGGCCGAAACCATCGCCAGCGGCAACCCGCCCGTTTTCATGCACGGCCCCACATTTATGGCCAATCCCTTGGCTTGCGCCGTGGCCAAAGCCAGTGTTCATGTGCTGTTGGACAGCCCATGGCAACAACAGGTCAAAGCGATTGAAAGCCAGTTAAAAACCGAATTAAAACCGTGCCAAACCTTGTCGCAAGTCAAAGATGTGCGTGTGTTCGGTGCCATCGGTGTGGTGGAATTGTATCAGTCTGTTGACATGGCGGCGATGCAAAATTGTTTTGTAAAACAAGGGGTTTGGGTGCGTCCCTTCAACAACCTTGTTTATCTCATGCCGCCGTATATCATCACCGCTGCGCAATTGAGCCAACTGACTCAAGCCATTTTCACTTGTCTGAAGGAACACGCATGAATTTTTGTAGCCATTGTGCCGCGCCTGTTCGGCTTGAAAAGCCCAAAGATGACAACCGTTTGCGCTATGTTTGCGTGGCTTGTCATGCCATCCATTACCAAAATCCGCGCATCATCGTCGGCTGTATTCCTGAATGGCAAAATCAGATTTTAATGTGTCGCCGCTCAATTGAACCGCGCCATGGTTTGTGGACAGTTCCCGCAGGCTTTATGGAAAACGGCGAAACCGTGGAACAAGGCGCAATGCGCGAAACGCTGGAAGAAGCCAACGCACGGGTGGACATCATTGAATTGTTTACCTTATGCAGTGTGTCGCACATTAATCAAGTGTTGTTGTTGTTTCGCGCCCAATTGTTGGATTTGGATTTTTATCCCGGCCATGAAAGTTTGGAAACCAGATTGATGTCAGCCGAAGAAATCCCGTGGGACCAATTGGCGTTCACCATGATTAAAAACAGTTTGCACCATTACTTCAACGACCGAAAACAAGGCCATTTTCAATTACATCGCCAGCATTTGCCTTAAGTTTA
>DYSU01000046.1:15142-18434 GCA_020726335.1 Thiomargarita sp.
TTTCACCACATTATTGGCCGCCAATGCGTCCGCTTTTGCCTATGAATCCACTTATGAACGGATTCAATGGGAACAACGCGGCACCGACACCCAATATTGTTTGGACATCACCGATGCCAACGGCAACATTGCCTATGGCTTGCAAGCCATCGCTTGTGGCGAAGGCTTACACAGCTATTCAGCCGCGTCGCTGAATTTAGCCGCAGGCAATTATCAATGGAAAGTGTGGTCACCCAACGGTTACGGCCAAACAGGTTTTGAAGGCGCGTTTCAAGTCGGCGCGGCCAATTCACCGTTGGCCGTTGGCAGCCAGTTATATGCCAATAACTGCGCCGCTTGCCATGGCAATGACCCCAGAGCCCTGGCCGTTCAGGCATTTCACGCGCTGCAGACCCTGTGGCCACCCGCAATGCCATCAATGGCAACCGTGGCGGCATGGGCTATTTAAGCTTCTTGTCTGACACCGAACTGGCCAACATCGCCGCCTATATTCAAAACCCCAATCCTGTCGTGCGTGCCAGCACGCCCAGCACGGTGCAAACCAGCTCTGTGACGGCGCAAACACCTGTCGCCAATAATCTGCCCAACAACATCCCCGCCGTCAATGACGATACCGACAACAATGACATTGATAACGGGTTTGACAACGATAACAACGACGATGCTGAAGGCAACGACGACTAAACCCACGAGCGGCATGGCCGCTCTTTAACCCAAGGATACATATGAGAAAAATAGCTGTTTTACTTTTAGGCTGGGCATGTATCAACCCCAGTTGGGCACAAACGGAGACCGCACCCGCCTTGCAAGCGGTGGAAATGACCAGCCAAAAAGCGGTGTCATTGGCGGATTATCAAGGCAAAGTGGTGTATTTGGATTTTTGGGCTTCGTGGTGTCCACCGTGTGCCAAATCGTTTCCACAACTTGATGCTTTGTATCGGGAACTTAAAGCGCAAGGCTTTGAAATCATTGGCATCAGTGTGGACAAAAATCAGGCCGATTTACAGCAGTTTTTACATCACGATGGCCACATTGCCACCATCAAACAACATGCACTTTCACTGTTAGAGGAAAAATAAATATGCAAAACCCTGCGCAAATCCCTGTTTGGGACATCGGTGTACGGTTATTTCATTGGTCGCTGGTCGGTTGTTTTATCGCCGCCTATATCACGGGCGAAGTGGAAACCCCGTGGCATGAAATCCTTGGTTATGTCATTTTGGGCTTGATCAGTTTTCGGTTGCTCTGGGGGTTTATAGGCACGCCATATGCGCGTTTTCGCCAATTCATCTATACGCCTAAAACGGTGTGGGCTTATTTGCAAAGCTTGCGCACCAGACCACAACATTACCTCGGCCACAATCCCGCAGGCGGTTGGATGGTGTTGTTGCTGTTGACCCTGTTGTTTGTCATCAGTTTTACAGGCATACAGTTGGAGGCAGTAGAGAAACACGATCATCAAGCACAAATTTCTTTAATTTCAATTGCTTATGCAGATGATGACCGCAATGAATACGAGGCGCGTGAAAAGGGCGAATACAGCGAACAACACCAAGGTGGCGATGAAGCGGCTGAAGAATTTTGGGAAGAGCTTCATGAAGCGGCGGTGAATTTAACCATTTTATTGATTTTTATCCATATTTTAGGCGTTATCGTTGCCAGCCGTTTACACGATGAAAATTTAGTGAAAGCCATGATCACGGGCAAAAAAGAGGCTAAAAACTGATGCGTTATTTCAGCTTGGGTTTATTATGGGCGTTGACCGCGTGCAACAACACGCCTGTCAAACCGTGGGAATGAGGCTATTTGGCACAACCTATCATGAATGCACCGCTGGATTTGCACCATGATTTGTTGCAACACACTTTTTTGAGCAAAGAAGCGGCTTCAGGCGGCAGCGGTGTGGCCGCAGGTGGCTGTGGCTGTAATTGAGGATATGACAATGAAACTGTTAAAAATTTTACCGTTTTTATGCTTGGGTTCTGTTTATGCCCAAGTGCCTGAAGCGGCGCAGGCTTTGTTTGACCGCTATCAACAAGCAGGCGATGCCCAGCGCGGACAAGCCTTGTGGCAACAACAACACAATACGGCAGGCAAAAACCGCCGTTGTGGCAGTTGTCATGGCGATGATTTAAGCCAAACGGGTAAACACGCCACCACAGGCAAAATCATTCAACCCATGGCTTTAAGCGTGAATCCCCAGCGTTATCAAGACCCTGCGAAAATTGAAAAATGGTTTAAACGCAATTGCCAATGGACATTGGGGCGTGAATGCAGTCCGCAGGAAAAAGCCGATTTTTTACGTTATCTCATTGAAAAATAGGAGAACTATGCGAATTTTTATCATTTTCATGCTGTCGATCCAAGTCGTTTTGGCCGATGATTTATTGGATAAATTTCACGATCCACAAAAACAGGCGGGCAAAGCGGATAATGGCTTGTATCAACAAAACTGCGGTGAATGCCACATGGCGTATCAACCTGCGTTTCTGCCCCAAGCCTCGTGGGCAACCATGATGCAGGCTGAACAATTGAGCGAACATTTTGGCGATAATGCCCGTTTAGCCGAGGCTGACCGTCAAGCGATTGAAGCTTATTTGACCCAAAACAGCCGCCAAGGCAAACACCAAAGTTTGCGCATCACCGAACAAGCGTTTTTCCGTGATGAACACAAGGAAATTCCCGCCAAATACCTTAAAAACAACCCTGTGCCATTGCTCAGTCAGTGCAATGTTTGCCACCAAAAAGCCAGCGATGGCCTTTATGAAGATGATTTTGTGACCCTGCCTAACCATGGTCGCTGGGAAGATGATTGATGAAAAAACATGCCCTTATATTGACTTCCATGGCTTTTGCTTTGACGGGGATTGCCTCAGCGGCAGACGGTGAACGGCAAGTGGATTAGGAGTTTTCCTTTTATCGGGAAAACGATGACCGCATGACCGTGCGCGCCCATCAAACCCGCATTACAACCCGTTTTGAAAAAATCAAATTTCGACTGGATTTAATCAAAGATGTGGTGTCAGGCGCGTCGCCGATGTTCAACATGCCCGGCCCAGACGGCAAAACGGTGCAAGTGTTGAGTGGCGCATCCATTCGTGAACAACGCGATGTGGCCAATTTGAATCTGGCCAGTAATTTTCGAGATTGGGACATCGCGCTGAACGCAGGCGTTTCCAGCGAAAATGATTATTTATCCCGATCAACCGCGCTGGAGTTAGGCCATGATTTCAATCAAAAAAACACCCGGTTAACCTTGGGTTGGGGCCTGTCATCGGATGACATCAACCCA
>DYSU01000075.1 GCA_020726335.1 Thiomargarita sp.
CTATAAATAGCCTTGCATTTTAATTTTTTAGTGATATACTTTCACGCTAACTTATTCAAAAATGAGTTAAAAAATTAAAAAATCGAGGGAGTTTGAATATGAAATTAGGAAAAGTAATTTTAGTTGCGAGTTTATGTTTTGGTGCTGTAAATGCTGCAGATTTTGTTGACTATAAAAAACTATCACATGGTTTAAAAGATCAAGCAAAGAAAGAAGGTACAATAGCAACTACTGCTGAAGTGAAAACAGCTTTAGGTGCAAAAGATTGGGCTGTCGTTGACATAAGAACTATGGATGAATGGCAAGCTGCACACATAGATGGTTCACAAAGAATTGGACGAGAAGCTCCAGAAAAAGCTTTAGAGAGAATTGTTTTAGATGATAATAACAAATTCGCGAAAGACAATATTGTTGTAGTTTGTAATACTGCTTCAAGAGCAGTTATTGAAGCGGAAGCTTTTAGAAAAATGGGATTCAAAACAGTTAAAGTTTATGGAATCGAGACTTGGATTGAAGAGTGTAACCCTACTAAAAACTGGTACAGTAATGTTGCAAACAAAGAAAAAAGAAAATTCGGTAGCTATTATGCTGAACATTGTGTGGATATCAAAAAATAATTCTTCACATATCTCATAGCTTGACCAATATAATTTAGTCAAGCTATTAAGTAGTCCCCCCTGAAAAACCAAAAGAACCCCTATTAATACTGGGTCGCGAGACGGGCAGCATCCTGCGGCAAGTGTTGGAGAAGCGTGGCTTCGGGGTGGACACCCCCGTCATCAAGGATTTGCGCACACAGGATTTGGACGGGTTTCCAACTGGCCTTGTCCGAACTGGTCAAGTGGGCGGCGGAAACCTTGCCCGGGTATCGGGAAAGGCATTACAAGGTGGTGTTCAACCTGACGGGCGGATTCAAAAGCATTCAGGGTTTCATGCAAACTTTGGCGATGTTGTATGCCGATGGCACGATCAAAACGCCAAACGTGTGTTCGGTCATTATGAGCAGGGGGTGTTCGTGCTTGACCGTCTGGACAACGGCCTCGGTCATTGATGGCGGGGCAGGTTTGACGATTGGGCGATACATATCGGATACATGTTGTGACAATTCGCCTGCGAGGCACAAACGGGACAAGCCTCAGTCCTCACAGGCCACATTGAGATGACAAAAGTCATCTGCTGTTTTCACCTCAATCGCCTGCAAATACATTAGCCGCCGATGATTCGTTGGTAAATGGGCAGGCTTTGCATCAATAAGCTTTGAAATTTTGGAAAATGCAGTTCAGGTTCAACGCGGTCAAGAAAATTTTTTAGCTGTAACCCTAAATTGATGTCCCCGGTTAAACGCAAACGACGCTGGAAAAACAGGCTGTCGGGGTCTTCGTGTTGGGTGGCTAAACATAAAAAATCATATACGTTGCCTTCAATGGATAGATTGGGCGGGGCTTGACTGGGGGTTAGGCGTTGTTGTTGTATGCCCAGACAGAAACAGATGTTGACATCTAATAGACTGATTTTTAATGTTTTATTTTCTAAAAAATCCAATTCTCCCGTGGCGAGCAGGCTTGTCAATAAACGGTTTAAACCCAAAGCCAAAATTTGGCTGTGGTATCGGTTGGGTATTTTGGCCAACAACTTTGCGGGTAATTTTGGAAAATGCCGTGGTAGTGTGTTCATGTTTTCTGCTCCAAACGTGGATTGTCACATCATGCCCGCCGTGCCTCGCCAATAACCATCACAACCACCGCCAATAATCAGGGGTTGGACAGTGGCTACACCTGCCAGCACGCTTTGTTTGCCTTGTAAGCATTGATGAAAAGTGGTGATGATTGTATTCATGTGGTGTGATTGGGGGCTGAGGCGCAACACGTCAACCTTAAGCTGTTGTAATTCTTCCAGATAGGGCAGTAGATTGATGCTGTGTGCCGATTGGGTTTGAATACCATTTAAGACCAAAAAAGGGCTGTTTTCCTGCGTGGCCAAGGGCAGGCCATCGGGATAATCCAAGCAACGGTAAGCGCACGCATCTTTTGTAGTATCATGCGCTCTGGCCGTAAAACAACGGGCAGAATAGGCCAAAGGCAACCGACCATAGGCAAAAACTTCAGTTTCTATGCCTGCTGGGCGTTCTGCTTGAATCGTTGCCAAACTGTCAGCAGACAGCTCCAATGGCAACACCCAGCGTTTCAGCCCCAAATCAGCCAATTTTTTTAAACTGTGGGCATTGTAAATATTGATGGCTGTCCCTGTAACAAACGGTTTGCCGCGCAATAAATGAATTGCTGCAAAATCATTGGCTTCAACCATAAATTCACCATTGTCACACACGGTTTTTAAGGTTTTTAAGTCAGAATCGGCTTCTAATAAAGTCAATGTGGATAACACCACTTGTTTGCCCGCCGCTTTTAATTCCCGTGCCAAAGCCAACCAATCGCTTGTGTGCATTAATTTGCGTTTGGCACACACGGTTTCCCCCAAATAGATGATGTCCACGGGCGTGTCTGCCAAACGCTGATAAAATTGCAATAAAGTGTCACGCGGCCAATAATATTGAACAGCACCCAAGGCTAATTTGCAATTGTTCATGTTAAAACCTCATTGCCAAGCACGTTGATAAGCCCCCAATGTGGTTTGGTTGCCTTCTGCAAGTTGAGCCAAAACCTGTTGCCATGATGGTTGCACTTGATAGCTTGTGGTTGATTGCATACACGCATCCAAGGCTGCCCGCCAAACTTGGGTCACTTTTTTTACATAAGCGGGGCTGCGTTGACGACCTTCAATTTTGATCGCACCAATCCCCATTTGTTGTAATTTTGGCAATAAAGCCAATGTATTCAAACTGGTGGGTTCTTCCAGTGCATAATAAGTGCGTCCGCCACTGTTAAATCGCCCTTTGCATAAGGTGGGATAACCTGCACTTTCCCCTTGTTTACGACAATCGATCAATATCCCATTCAAACGGGTTTCTAGGCCTGCTGGTTTTTCCTGCCAGCTCACTGCATGGGCGGGAGAGCAAGCCCCATAAGTGTTAGGAGAATCCCCCGTGACATAAGAAGATAAAATACACCGCCCTTCAACCATGATGCACAAACTGCCAAAACCAAACACTTCCAATTGCACGGGCGATTGTGCCGCCAGTTGTTCAACTTGTGCCAAAGACAAAACCCGAGGCAAAACAGCCCGTTTAATGGCAAATTCTTGCTGATAAAATTGTAACGCGGCGTGATTGGTGGCAGAAGCTTGTACAGACAAATGGCGATTTAAATCAGGGTATTTATTGGCGGCATAATCCAACACGCCAATGTCTGCGATAATCAAGGCATCAATGGCCTTATCAGCCGCCAAATCCACCGCATATTGCCATTGTCGCCACAGTTGTTGCTGAGGGTAAGTGTTTAATGCCAAAAGGATTTTAACCCCATGTTGATGAGCATAATCAATACCTTGCGCCAGTTGGCTGTGATTGAAGTTTAATCCAGCAAAATGACGTGCATTGGTGGCATCTTGAAGGCCCGTATAAACGGCATTTGCACCATGATCCACCGCCATTTTTAACGCGGGTAAACTGCCTGCGGGACAAACCAGTTCCATGTTACACCTGCCTTATTTGATTTAT
>DYSU01000076.1 GCA_020726335.1 Thiomargarita sp.
CTTATCCATTGCTCTCCAAGCATAAACAATATATCCTAACACAAATGGTACAAGAAGTGAAACTTGACACGTTAGCACTGACCATTCGATTTTGGCAGGGACGTTTGTGCCACCTGCATTGATTTTTTCGCCTTGTGGCAAGAATGTGGCTGGTAACAACAAGGAAACGCCAACGTATTCAGAGCCTATTTTATGGATGTGAAAGAATAATGGGCTGGCACGTCGATCATGTTTGTAAACACCTACTGGATACGGATCACGGTGTTTTTCAGGCGTTACTGCGAGGTGATCACCCTTACCATAATTATGCGGTAAACCAAAAATCACCCGTTTGGGATGGAAATTTCTGGGGAAGTCATCTTTACTCCAATCATGATCAGCTTTGAAACGTTGTTCTGATGGCTCATTTAGCACTTTTCCATCTTTACCCCAACCACGATATAACAACATTTTTTTACCAAAGGCATTCAATACGTCGTATGGAGTTGTTGATTTTTCCAGTAGATCAATGCGTGTTTCTTGGCTCAATGCGCTAAACGGTGGGCGCGAAATAGTAGTTAGGTTGTTGAATATTCTGTGAATTTCTGCGATATATTCAGCGTTGGTTTTGGGTGCTGACCATGTTTGTTTTTCGTCTTGTTGGGGACGTTTTTCGTGGTATGTTTCTAAAATAATCGAACCCATGCCATGCCTTGTGCAGCTGCCTAAGCCACCGATTAAGCCAAAGAGAACCAAAGCTTGTTTGAGTAATTCACCAATAGGGTGCAATGAGGTTAGGGTAACGGTAAATGTTTGATTTTCGTTCAGACATTCACGTACCAGTTGTCCTGCTTCTGTATTTTTCTTTTGGCTACCAAATGCTTCCATCAGACCATAACCCAAGTAGCGAGCCGCAGCCTGTTTCGAGAATTCTGGATGTGTTGCCTTAGTAGTCGTTTTGGTCAATTTCTCAGAAATAACCCGCAACGTAAACGCGGCAGCGTTGCCTTTGTCCGCTGATGAGCCAAACAACGCGCCTTCTTGGCAATGCAAACATTTCAAGGCAGAAGCATCATCAGCCAAGCCAGCGCGAATCTTGCCCCACATCAACGCTCGCCACCAAAAGCGCAGCGCACCTTTGACCGATGCGGGTGATATACCCGATGCTTTTTGCTCAGCATCACCGATGAACATCGGAGTCACAATCCGGTACGTCGCCCGAATAATATGCAGTTCTTTAAATTTCAGTGTCATGCGTACACTTTTAAAGATAAATTCATTTTTTAAATGATTATAAACGAATTGTTTTGTTATTTCAAATTTATTTTTTGTTCAACGGATGTTGGGCAGAAGTAATCTAATTCACTGTATTTTAAAAGGAAAAGCATTGCGCTTGGTCTAAGCAAATCAAAAAGACGGGATAGAGAGCCGTTTTTTGCCGTTCCATGTTAAACTAACGCCGCCAAACCGCCGCCATCGGCTTTTTTCATGATTTTTACCACAACAGGATCGCTTATGCTCCCAGAACTTGGACATTTTGCCTTAATTTTGGCCTTGTGCATCGCAGTGGTGCAAACCATTTTCCCGCTGGTCGGTGCCACACGCGGCATAACCAATTGGATGGCGGTGGCACGTCCTGCCGCTTATGCCCAAGGTTTATTGATGACATTGGCCCTTGTATGCTTGGCCTATGGCTTTGTTATCAATGATTTTTCTGTGATCTATATCGCCAGCCATTCCAACACCTTGTTGCCGACGATTTACCGCATTTCAGCCGTTTGGGGCGGACATGAGGGATCGTTGTTGTTGTGGGTGGTGATGCTCAGCTATTGGGCGGTGGCCGTCGCTTTGTTCAGCAAAAACTTGCCCGCAACCACAGCGGCGCGGGTGTTGGCGGTGATGGGCTTTGTCAGCGTCGGTTTTTTGCTGTTCATGATTTTAACCTCCAACCCGTTTGAGCGCGTTTTCCCCATGCCCGAAGAAGGCCACGATTTAAATCCGCTGTTACAAGACCCCGGTTTGGTGTTTCATCCGCCCATGCTCTACATGGGTTATGTCGGTTTTTCCGTCGCCTTTGCTTTTGCCATCGCCGCTTTGCTGGAAGGCAAACTGGACAGCGCGTGGGCGCGTTGGTCACGCCCTTGGACATTGATCGCATGGGTGTTTTTAACCGCAGGCATCGCGCTGGGCAGTTGGTGGGCGTATTACGAACTGGGCTGGGGCGGCTGGTGGTTTTGGGACCCTGTGGAAAACGCCTCATTCATGCCGTGGCTGGTGGGTACGGCACTGCTTCATTCGCTGGTCGTCACCGAAAAACGCGGCGCGTTCAAAAACTGGACGGTATTATTGGCCGTGATTGCCTTCTCCTTGAGCTTGCTCGGCACATTTTTGGTACGCTCAGGCGTGTTGACCTCCGTCCATGCCTTTGCCACTGACCCCGAGCGCGGCATCTTCATTTTATTGTTCTTGTGCATCGTCATCGGCCTGTCATTGGCCTTGTATGCGTGGCGCGCTCCCAAAGTCGGCACAGGCGGCCATTTTGCCTTCATTTCCCGCGAAACCTTTTTATTGATCGGCAACGTCTTGTTGGTGGTGGCTTCGGCCAGCGTGCTGTTAGGCACCTTGTATCCGCTGTTCATGGATGCCTTGGGCTTGGGCAAAATCTCCGTCGGCCCGCCCTATTTTGATGCGATTTTCTTTTTAATCATGGTGCCGTTGGTCATCATCTTGGGTTTTGGCTCCATCAGCCGTTGGCAACAACAACAAGGCAAAACCTTATGGCAAGCCCTGCGTTGGCCGTTGGTTGCCAGCGCGCTCTTGGGTTTTGTGCCAATGCTGTTTGTCGGTCTCAAAGGCCTGAACGTCTGGGCAGGCATCGCAGGCGCGGCATGGATTATCTTGACCACAGCCAAAACCGTGAGCCAACGTTTACAGCACAAAACCCAAAAATGGCAGGCCTTGCGCCAGTTGCCGCGCAGTTTTCAAGCCATGGCCATCGCCCATAGCGGCTTGGCGGTGTGCATCATCGGCATCACCTTGACCAACGCCTTCAGCATCGAAAAAGACCTGCGCATGGTGGTGGGCAAACCGCTGACCATTGCCGACTATCAATTTGATTTCATTAAAATAGATTCGGTTAAAGGCGCGAACTACACCGCCCACCAAGGCACCATCAACGTCAGCCACAACGGCCAAGCCATCGCCACACTGCAACCGCAAAAACGGCTCTATGCGTCACAACGCGCCATGCCGATGAGCGAAGCGGCGATTGCCGCCAACCCTTGGCGTGATGTCTATGTTGCGCTGGGCGAAGAGCTGGAAACCAACGCATGGAGCGTGCGCATTTATTTAAAACCGTTTGTCCGCTGGATTTGGTTTGGCGGTATTTTCATGATCATCGGCGGTTTATGGGCTTTGCTGGACAAACGTTACCGCTTCTAGCGGCAAACCCAATGAAATGATTGACAAACCTCCCAAAGAAGACCACACTTTAGGCC
>DYSU01000047.1:0-9348 GCA_020726335.1 Thiomargarita sp.
ATTCAACATTGGAAGCCATCAGAAATAGGAGAAGTTTTAATCCCAATTATTGACACTTCAATCCAAGCTCAAATAGAAGAAAAAATCAAAAAATCATTTGAACTAAAAGAAGAATCAAAAAGACTTTTGGATTTGGCAAAAAGAGTTGTTGAAGTGGCTATAGAAAAAGATGAAAATGAGGCTATGGAGCTAATAAAACAATCTACTTTGCCTCAAATCCCATAGCAATTATTTTGTAATTTTTGATAGTATCAATCCATGAGATATTTGCACCATTTAAAAAAGGTGTTAAAAGTCCTTTGATGGCAACTTTATGTGCGTATAATTGTTTATACCCTTGCTCTATTGTTTTTGAGCCTCTAATATCAACGCCAACATAAATCGTAAAAGAGTGTTTTGCCTCAATCCTATTAATCGCCTCACTGCGACCAGCAACAATTCTTATCATAGGATATGTACTTGCATTGATATTATCTTCTAAGCCTATTTCGCAACTTGTAATCCCATCAACCGTTTTTAACTTATCTTTTTAACCTTTTTCAATCTCTATATTAAAAGCCGTGTTTGTGTTGTGTCGTGTTTCTTCGAATCTCTTTTTGTACTCTTTTTCGTAGTGTTTTAGCTTTACACTGTAAACATCTTCCGCACTTTGTTCATGTTCAAGCTCACTAAAAGGCACCATCAAACCCGGGAATTTGCTCTCTCAAAAAGCTTGATGTTTTTTTGCCCGCACCGCCCAAGCCTTTGAGTTCAACTTGAAAAAACAGCCCGTTTTGATATTCGCCTTCTAAATTTTTCAAATAACGGCGACCCACCACGCGCATGGCCCAACAACAGGTGTCGTATTCCAAACCCGCGAAAGTTTCCAAACTGGTGTGGTGTTGCAATGAATAATTCCAGCGTCCCATCAACCGCCAACGTTCATGCAACGGCCAATACCATGAAATGTCGGCTTGTTCTTGTAAATTGTTGGTCAAGCGTCGTGGGTCATTGAAACGATAAGATACATTGATGATGCGGTTTTTGCCGGGATGATAGCGCAAATGCACGGCATTTTGTTCTGTTTGATTGCTGTAGGGACTCCAGCGCATGTTATACGCCAGCCGCCACTTATTGGAAGGCTCGGTGGCCAATTCGCCCATGATGCTGGATGCGTCGTTGTTGTCTTGGAGATAATCAGGCAAAAAAACCGCCCGTTCAGAGAAATAAAATTGCTGGCCGATGCTGGCGCGCAACAGTTCGCGGCCATTGTTTTGTTGTAAAAAGCGGTTAGTCACCGCCAAACTTACGAAATGGTCATCACCGATGCGATCAGCACCCGTGAAGCGGCGGTCACGGAACAATTGGCTGAACGACAAATCATATTCCGCCGTGTCAAACAGAGGAAAATCATCTTGGTCTTTGTGCGGCGCGTAACGATAAAAAATGCGCGGCTCAAGTGAATGCAACAAAGCTTGTCCGCGCCAACGGCTGGGGCGTTCAAAATACAAACCTGCATCCGCGCTGATAATCGGCAACAGACGGTCAGGATTTGCGGCCATGCCTGCGTTCAAATGGTCGGGGTCTAAATCATAGGTCGTGTAATTGAGCGCGATTTTGGGTACAAAAAACCCTGCATCATGGCGATGCGGATAACTCAGCTCGGTGAACACATCAAAACGGTTGCCAATCGGGGCTTTAATCACATCGGTATTGCGGTCGAAGCGCACCCATTCGGCATAAGCATGGGTGTTCAATTGGTGATTGCGCTCAGGCAAGGTGCTTTCGACTAAAAATTGTGGCATCCGTTCATATGGACGTGCTTGCGGATTGGGGTCTAAAGTTTGAAAGCTTTGGGCACGGCCTAAAAAGCGGTAATTGGGGGCAATATAGCGCAAATCAGCGTGTTGCTCTAAATGGGTGGTGCTGGACACCTCCAGCGTGGTTCCCATGTCTTCAAAATAATGGCGATCAGAGGTTTCTTCATAACGCAAATTGGTTGACCAACGGCCATTGAGCTGGCCTTGGTGCTTGAATTTCACCAACAAGCGGTCATCATCAAACAGGTGGTCATTGGGCAAATAGCCCCAATCTAAATCACCTTGCATCTGTGGGGTTAAATAACGAAATTCCGTTTGCAAAAGCAAGCCGCGTTTGCTCATGATGCGGGGGGTCAACGTGGCATCATAATTGGGCGCGAAATTGAAATAATAAGGCAAGCTCAAATCAAAACCCGATGTGCTGGAATTGCCCAAAGTCGGTTGCAATAAACCCGATTCCCGTTTGTTGCTCAACGGAAAACGCATATAGGGGGTGTAGGCCACGGTGGTGTCATACAATTTAAATTTGACATCCCGCGCCACCGCCACTTCACGGTCAAAATCTAAGCGTGCATGTGCGCTTTCCAGCCGCCAAATTTCTTTATCAGGCGGACAACTGGTGTAGCTGATGTCTTCGAGCAAATACATTTTATCACTTTGTTTTTCCAGCCGTTTTGCCTGACCACGGCCATATTTACCGTGTGCCGCTTGCAACCAATAATGTGACAGCAACGCACTGCCCACTTCGTTTTTGCTCATGCCCACTTGTTGGCTTTGAATCACAAAAAAATCATCCCACGCGGTGACATTGCCTTCAGCGGTCAAGGTTTCGGTTTCATGGGCATAAATTAATTTATCGGCGCGCAACACTTTATTGGCTTGTTGAAAAAACACATCCCCCAGCAAAATCGCCTGTTTGCTCGCTTCCCAATACTGCAATTCTTGCGCAGACAAGTGCATGGTTTTCAAATCGGTGACATCGCCCGCCAAAGTGGGTTTTTTGGGGATGCTGTCTAACAAACGGTTACAATGATAACTTTGATTCTCTGCATCATTGCTTTCATCGGCATACGCCAAAGAACAAACCGACAACGACAGGGCAAATAAACGAAAAAAACGAGAAAAAATAAATGGTTGTATCATCATAATCGGGTTCATCTGTTATTTTTTATCAGGCTAGTTTAACATGAATGATTATCACAACACTATGATTTCATCTTGATTTTTGACATTGAGGAAACAGCCATGTCACTCAAGATTTATCCGTCGCGGCGTAAAACGCCGTTCTTCAGGGCAGGGATATAAGCCGCTTGCGAAGCAAAAATCATGGTGCTATTGTGTGACGAACCGTGGGACACACGGGGATCGTCTGAAATGCCTAAAAAACGGGTTGATTATGAATGCCAAATTAAACCAAGTATTGTTGCATAAAAAAAGTTGCGTGGGTGCAAATTTATCTGCATGGTTGCACCAACAAGGACAAAAAGGGCTGGAAAAAGCCTTGAAAAATCATGAAGATATTATTTCTGTGATTAAAACAGCGGGGTTGCGCGGTTTGGGTGGCAGTGGTTTTCCAACCCATGTCAAATGGACAGCGATTGCCCAGCAACCCAACAACACGGATAAATATTTGATTTGCAACGGCAATGAGGATGAACCCGGCACGTATAAAGACAGGATTTTATTGCGAAAAACCCCCCATCAATTGATTGAAGGGGCGTTGATCATGGCATTGTCGGCTAAAATCAATCACATCATCTTTTATATTAACCCTGATTTGGGTGAGTGTATCAGCACCATGAACCAAGCGGTGGCACAATGGCAAGTGCATGAATTGTTTGCGCGCTGTTGTGACAGTGTCGGTAAACCGATTAATTTGACCGTGTTGCCCAGCTCTGGCCATTATATCGGTGGTGAAGAAACGGCCGCGATTGAAACAGTGGAAGGCAAATACCCTTTTCCGCGCCGCAAGCCACCGTATCCCAGCCAAGCGGGGGTCAACCAATGCCCAACCGTCATCAACAATGTTGAAACCTTATGCAATGTCGCGCATATTTTAAAAAATGGCAGTCAATGGTATCAAAATTTAGGGCTGGGTCATGCCTGCGGCACTAAAATCTACACCTTAACAGGCGATGTATTGCACCCCGGCAGTTACGAATTGCCGATGGGTACGCCGTTGTCAGAATTAATCAATGTTTACGGTGGAGGCATGTTGTTGAATAAAAAATTCAAAGCGGTGTTCACCGGCGGGCCATCAAACACTTTATTGACCGCCAAAGACTTTGATGTACCGCTGGATTTTGAGTCCGTGGCCAAACGCCGTTCAAGTTTAGGCACAGGGGCGATGATTGTCGTTTCCGAAGGCACGGGCATTGTCAAACGGGTGGCCGAATATGTCAATTTTTTTGCCCAATCCTCTTGTGGCCAATGTCCCCCTTGTAAAACAGGGACTTACTACATCTCCCGTTTGTTGAATAAAATCGACACCGGCGAAGGGCGTACTGAAGATTTAGAGCAATTGGTCAATTTATGTCATATTCTGCCCGGCAGTGGCCGCTGTGGTCTGATTGATGGCGCAGTCAAAGTGCTGGAAAGCTCGCTTGACCATTTTGGCCACGAATACCGCCAAGCCCTGCGTGTGACGTGATGCTGTTTCAACTCAACCAAACCGACGGCTTTGCCCGCCGTGGTCAACTGCACTTTTCGCGTGGCGTGGTCGACACCCCCGCGTTCATGCCCGTTGGCACCTATTCCACCGTCAAAGGCCTGACCCCCGAAGAAGTGGCGCAAACGGGGGCGCAAATCATGCTGGGCAACACGTTTCATCTGATGTTGCGCCCCACCACCGCCATCATCGCCAAACACGGCAGTTTGCACAGCTTCAACCACTGGGACAAACCGATACTCACCGATTCAGGCGGTTTTCAAGTGTTCAGTTTGGGCGCGTTGCGCAAAATCAGCGAACAAGGCGTGACCTTCAAATCCCCGATTGACGGCAGCACCGTGTTTTTAGACCCCGAAAAATCCATGCAAGTGCAACGCGAATTGGGCGCGGACATTGTGATGATTTTTGACGAATGCACGCCCTATCCTGCCCACTATGAACAAGCGCAAGCATCCATGCGTTTGTCCTTGCGTTGGGCGCAACGCTCTAAAATTGCCCATGGCGACAATCCTGCCGCGTTGTTTGGCATTGTGCAAGGTGGAATGTATCCTGCATTGCGCGATGAATCCTTGCAAGGTTTGTTTGACATCGGCTTTGATGGCTATGCGATTGGGGGTTTATCCGTTGGCGAACCCAAGCCAGAAATGTTGCGCATTCTCAAGCATTTAACCCCCAACATGCCTGTGGATAAACCGCGTTATTTGATGGGCGTGGGTACACCGCTGGACATTGCTGAGGCCGTGCATTGGGGGATTGATATGTTCGATTGTGTCATGCCCACACGCAACGCCCGAAACGGCCATTTGTTCACCTCAGAAGGGGTGGTGCGCATTCGTAACAGCCAATATAAAACCGACACCCGTCCGTTGGACGCGCTATGCGATTGTTATACTTGTAAAAATTACAGCCGCGCTTATTTGCATCATTTGGACAAAATCCGCGAAATGTTGGGGGCGCGGCTCAACAGCTTGCACAATTTGCATTATTATCAAAGTGTCATGCGCAACGTGCGCCAAGCGATTGAACAACAACGTTTGGCTGAATTGCTGGCCGATTTGCGTGGCCTTTATCCCGCCTAAATTTTGGAAAAAATCTAAATCTTGGAAAAAATCCAGCATCTGGAAAAAATTTTATGGCTGAAACTATTTTGTTTGAGTAAATTCAATCAGTTATCCAATAAAACGCCTTGGCATATTCTGTGATTAACCCGTGCTATGTTAATAATAATATGGGAAAGGAAGAATATGGGTTTTTTCAGCAACTTATTTGGCGGCAACAATGAAGCCAGTTGTCCTTTGGAAACGGACAAAGCAGGGTTGGCAGGTTTAAGCGAATTTTTTGATGGCGATACCGATAAAATGGGTTTTGTTCTCGGTTTGGAGGAAACCAGCCATTTTTCGCCTGAAATTTGTCAACAATGGGGACGTTCTTGCGAACAGTGCATTAACCGCAGTTGTGAATAATTTTTGCCGAATCCTTGCCCTGCCAAAGCGGGGCAATTTAAGGCAGTTTTTCCGCTTGCGGCGAATGGGGGAATTCTGATTTAAGGCGCAACGCATAATCGGATTCCGACACGGGTTTTTTTAAACTGCGTTCGATTTGCACGCCTAACCATAAGGTTTGCGCATTGTGTGCAAAATGTTTTTCATAACGTTGCAAGTGTTTTTCTGCTTGGGCATAATCGCCTTGTTTTTGATGAATTTCAGCCATTTGGTATAAACTCACCCCCAATGCCCGTTGCAATACTTCATCTTCAGAGATAATTTCGCTGTCCAAAACTTTGCTAAAGTAACTTTTTGCTTTGTCATATTGTTTCATTTGATTGGCGCACAAACCTGCGTTTGCCCACACCAAAGGGGGTTTTTCATACAATGGATTGGTCAAAGCTTGTTGAAAATGTTTTTCTGCTTCCTCAATCCGGCCATAACGGCATAAAAAACGGCCATAGTCGTTGTGGATTTCTGAAGCGTCAGGCGATAAGGCCAAGGCTTGCAAATAATGATTTTCTGCCTGTTCTTTTTTGTCCAAGCGTTCATATAAAATGGCCAGCGTGTTTTGCGCTTCAGCATTTTTTTCATCCAGCTCTATTGCTTTGAGCAAGCGTTCCATTGCCACGGCATGTTGCCCACGGCGTAAATATTCTTTGCCCATTGCAGTGTAATACACCGATTGTTGCGTCGGTTGATAATCATCTTTATTTGAATGAGAGCCACAAGCGGTGAGCAAAAAACCAATGAAAACAGCATGAATTAAGCCTACAGTTTTCATAATGTCCCTTCGTTTGCTGATTGTATTTTGCGGCGGCTTTTATCCTGCACTTTTCCCGCCAATTGGCCGCAAGCGGCATCAATGTCATCACCACGGGTTTTGCGCCGCAAGGTGATCAGCCCTGCGTCAATCAATTGATTTTGAAAGCGTTGAATACTGTCAGGCGTTGAGCATTGATAACCGGAATGAGCAAATGGGTTAAATGGAATTAAATTGACTTTGGCAGGGCGGTGACGCAACAGCGCGATCAAGGCTTTGGCATGTTTGGGACTGTCGTTGACATCTTTGAGCAACACATATTCATAAGTGATTTTACGCCGCTGGCCTGTGGTCAAATAACGGTCGCAGGCGGCAAACAAGGTTTTTAACGGGTATTTTTGATTCAATGGCACCAACTGATTGCGTAAATCATCATCAGAAGCGTGCAAGGAAATCGCTAAATTCACAGGGCAATCCTCGCGCAAACGATCCAGCGCAGGCACCACGCCTGCGGTGCTTAAGGTCAGCCTTCGCCACGATAAACCATAAGCCAAATCGTCCATCATGATACGCATCGCTTTGATTACATTATCATAATTGAGCAAGGGTTCACCCATACCCATAAAGACAATGTTGCTGATTTGTCGCGCTTCTTGGCCTTTGAGGGCTTGTTTTTGTTCAGCGCGCAATTGATGCTCAGCCGACCACAATTGGCCGATGATTTCCGCCACCGATAAATTGCGGTTAAAGCCTTGTTGCGCCGTGGCACAAAACGAACAAGCCAGCGCGCAACCCACTTGCGATGACACGCACAAGGTGTTGCGGTCATCTTCGGGAATAAACACGGTTTCGATGTGGTTATTGTAATCTAAATGCAACAACCATTTGCGTGTGCCATCGCTGGCGATTTGCTGTTTAATCTGTACGGGTAATTGTAACTGACTGTTTTCAATTAATTTTTGTCGCAACACCTTGCTTAAATTGTGCATTTCACTAAAATCCACCAAACCGACTTGATGCAACCACTGAAAAATCTGGCGGGCGCGAAACGGTTTTTCACCCCAATCGACCAGCAGTTGTTCCATATCGGCCAGATTGAGATTGAATAAATTCAGGGGATGGGTCATGGTTAGGTAACCACCGTTTGCCCGCGCACTGACAAACGGCTTTTAATTTAGCGGGTGCGGGGACAGATTTCGTTGTCGCTGAAAAAATAAGCGATTTCTTGGGCAGCGGTTTCAGGCGCATCTGAACCGTGTACCGCATTTTCATCGACGGTTTGGGCAAAATCAGCGCGAATTGTGCCAGAAGCGGCATTTTTGGGGTTGGTCGCGCCCATGATTTCGCGGTTTTTGGCGATGGCGTTTTCGCCTTCCAACACTTGCACCATCACGGGGCCTGAAACCATGAAATCAATCAAATCTTTGAAAAATAGACGTTTTTTGTGTACGGCATAAAAGCCTTCGGCTTGTTCACGGCTTAAGTGCAACATTTTGGCAGCCACAATTTTTAATCCATTGTCTTCAAACCGACGGTAAATTTGACCCATCAGATTTTTGGCCACGGCATCGGGCTTGACAATAGAAAACGTACGTTCAACGGTCATGCAAACTCTCCAATCAATAAAAACTAATGCCCTGAACAGGATTTGAACCTGTGACCTTTCCCTTAGGAGGAGAATGCTCTATCCTCTGAGCTATCAAGGCAAACGGTGCATTAAGATAGCACAAAACAGGGGGGTTTGACATCAATACTTCGGCCCGTTTTTCCTGGGGGTTGTCGTCAAAAGCAAAAAAATATCATCCTAAACCACTTTGAATAAGTGCTTGGCCCAGTTAGGAATTTCTCTAAAAAATAAATGTAAGCCTGATGAAAAACTGCCGAAGTTGAAATGATACTTTTGAGCTAAAATAATCAGGCTTTCTTTTGAAAAAAGGCTGATATGCCCGTTTCTCGGTGCGGCATACCACCAATCTAACCGCCTGTTTTTATTTATTTTATTATCGGATAGCAAGGTACTGAACAAAACAATGCCATTTTTTTTGAGTAATATATCCAATTGCAACATTAATTGGTGGACATCAGGCACATGTTCAAAAACTTCAAATGCAGTAATTAAATTAAATTGACCCAATGTTTTTATTTCAGTTTCTTTATTAAAAAATGGGTCGTAACTTAATGAATTCCAGTTTGTTTCTTGTAATAGCTGGCTTAATAAGCCATTACCGCCACCCCAATCAAGGTGTTGAATATGTTCTTTGTTACTTTCAAAAAAGTTAATAATAACAGCTTTATTGGATTTTGGTCGAATTTCTTGATAATCTGGATCAATTGCAATATATTCATCGTTATATATTTTGTCTGAGAAATCTTTTAGTGTCCATTGATTAAATTCTGGCGCAAAACAAAATCCGCAGTGGTCACAATGATAATAATAGACGGCAATTCCCGATAATTGTAAAAATTTACCTCTGGCTTCTTCACATGATTTATTAAAATCAACCACATCCAAAGGCGTACACGCAGTATTGCAAATTGGACAAAAAATTTCAGATAACATTGGATAACCTTAATCTGTTTGTTCTATTTTGTAGACAGGCTCTACCAAAAAAACAACATCGCCACACCAAAAGC
>DYSU01000047.1:9448-16591 GCA_020726335.1 Thiomargarita sp.
TGTTCTATTTTGTAGACAGGCTCTACCAAAAAAACAACATCGCCACACCAAAAGCAACCACCAAACTGCCCGCAACGCCTTTTACCCAACGGTGTTGTAGCCACGGTTTTAATTGCTGGGCAAAATTACCGACCAACAGCAATGTGGGCAAAGTGCCTAAACCAAAGCCCAACATAATTAACGCGCCCGAAACTGCGCTGGCACTGGCCCAAGCGGCGATTAACAGGCTGTAAACCAAGCCGCAAGGCAACCAACCCCAAAACAAGCCCAAATAAAACGCTTTCAATGGCTGGCGCACGGGTATGAATTTTTGCGCCATAGGCTGAATTTTGCACCACAACACGCCGCCCAAACGCTCAATGCGTGCTAAAAACAACCACCCGCCTGATAAATAAAAACCCAATAAAATCATGAACAAAGCGGCGATGATTTTCAGACTTTGGCGCAACGCATCCAATGCGATTAAATCAACCATCAAGCCGCTTAAACCGCCGACCAACGCGCCTGCAATCATATAACTGCTGATGCGGCCAAAATTATACGCCAATAAAAAGCGCAATGATTGGCTGAAGTTGTTGCTGTGCGAGGTCAAGACCAACGCGCTGATAATGCCACCGCACATGCCCACACAATGCACACCACCGAGTAAACCCGCCAATATCGCGGCGATAAATGGCAGTTCAATCATGGCTTAAGGGGGGCGATTAATTTGGCAAAATCGTCATGGCTGACATATTGCAACACTTCTTTATGTTTCTCGCTTAAAATGATGTCTAAACCTTTGTCGGGATATAACCAATGCTCGTCAGGTAACTCGCTGTTTTCTTTTATTTTTTGTGCAGGTTGGCCAAAACGTGCGACAATCAACGGGGCATCTAAATGGGTTTTGGGTAAATAAGTGATGCTGGCAATCGGTGTTTTATTAATTAAATCAATATCTTGCCAAGCTAAAGTGATTTTATGCCGTCCCGAACCCATGGACGCAATGCGCGCCCCATGGTTATACAACGGGGTCAATTGCGCTTCGCTCAATGCCATGGTCAGCAGAAATTTGGCTTTTAAACCGCTCAAAGTCACTTCATCAAAATAAGCTTCCACCCCTTTCATGCCGTTTGCATCGCTGAACAAGCTGACTTCTGCTTGCGCATTAAATTGCTGTTGTGCTTGCGCCAATGTGCTTTGATTCAAGGTTAAACCAAAGATTTTACTGTGATTATTATCAATGACTTGAATTTGCCATGGCAAGTTGATGGCTTGTTCTTTTGGCTGGCCGGGGATTAAAAAGCCTATGAGCAATGCCAGCAAGGTGATGCCCATGGCCAATAACAATGGATTTTTAAGCATGGTCGCGTACTTTGGGTTGGTTATTGGGGTAAAGTTGGATAAATGATTCGGGTACCCTGCCCAAAAAGGCTTTGTGCATGGCATCTGATTCTATCACAACCAAAGCCAACACGGTCAACATGGTGGGCAAAATAGCCACGCCGCCCAGCGCGTAATGGCCGGGTTTTAATGCATGGGGGTCCCAACCGACAGAAGCGAGCAAACCCATGATAATGAACAATAAAATGACTAACATGACGATAAACCAGCGGCTGCGTTTGGCACACAATTGCCAATGACAAAACACAAACCACGGGTCTTGTTTGGCTTTGGATTGCTTGGCGCGCAATAGAATGTAGCCCAACACCAAAAATGAAACAATGGGCGTGACCAGCATCACCAGCGGATAACTTTTGGCCAAACCAAACAAGCCCACAAAAATCAAAATATGGTTGGTGATTAAATTAATCAGCAAAATTTCATGTGGCCAACGCGCTTTTTTAATTTCCAAAGACGAAACATCGAACACCGTCACTTGAATACTCCTCTTGTGGGCTAAAGAGGCACAATATACCGCTACCGCCTTGATTACACAAGCGAAAGTGCAGGCTTAATGGCGGTGATTTTGAATCACTGGGGTGTTGCAGTGTCAGGATTTAAGCTGGCCAATAAAACGGCTTCTAACGCGGTTTGGGGTTTAAGCTGTTGTTGTTGCAGGGTTTGTTGTTGTTGCCAAATGAGCTGTAACAGGGTGAACAACTGGCTGATGCTGCATTGGTTTGCCCAAGGCATTAAAAGGTGTGTCGCAGGCATTAAACCCATGCGCTGGCGAATCACAAGCATCAAGCCTGCACTTAAACAGTCCAGCACTTGTTCGACATCGGTTTTTGCCCAACTGAGCGCAACGCTGACCATATCTTGTCGCTGTTGTAATACGGCCTGCCAATCAGCCCATATTTTTTCTTGCTCTAACAATAAGTTAGGATATTTCACTGCCTGCAACGGGCTTTTAGCCGCCGCCAGCAGTGCCGCCGCTTGTTCAACGCTTTGTTGGGTTTGTTGCGCCAACCAGTGTTGTTGCGGCTCTTTTTCACAGCGGTCAAAATTGAACGATTGGCAACGGCTGCGCACCGTAGGCAATAAACGGAAATGGTGCGCGCTGAGCAACAATAAAAGGGTTTGCGCGGGCGGCTCTTCCAAAATTTTCAGCAACGCATTGGCCGCAGCGCGGTTCATCGCATCGGCGGGGGTGATGCAAAAAATTTGATAGCGACCATGGCGCGGTGTCAACAAGGCTTGGCCAAGCAATTGACGAATATCGTCAATTTTCAACGCTTTGCCAATATCCGCTTGATAAATAAGGTAATCCAGATGGTTGCCCGTGGCCAGCCAATGGCAGGCCGTACATTGGCCACAAGCGTGCTGGTTTTTCGGCTGTTGACACAGCAACGCGGCAGCGATATTGTTGGCAAATGCCTGTTTCCCCATGCCGTCGGCACCGTGCAACAACAGGGCGTGGGGCAACCGCTGTTGTTGCCAGCTTTGTTGAAATTGCCGCCACAGTGTTTGTTGCCATGGATATAAAGGGCTTAACGTACTGGCCATGGTGTGTTATAGGGGTTTGGGGTTGATTCTGAATGCCATTGCCATGCAGGTTGTGGCTGATTTAATGGGGCATTTTGCCATTCAGGCGGCAAAGCCCAGCCACCTTGTGAATGATGGGCCGAGGGCATCGCATCGTGGGTTGGCACAAAATCATTCATGGTTGTGGGTGCAGGTGGTTGGGCCGCTTGCAGGCTGGGGTTTGTTGCAGACTGATTGTGTTGTTGCCACAGCATTTGTTCATACATGTTGATTTGCCCTGCGGGCTGATTGGAATACCAGACGGCTTCATTTTCTTCGGACAGCAGTGTGAAACTGATTAACAAGCTGAAATATAAACAGTTTTTCATAAATGATGCTCACATAAATCATTGACCACACAGTGTTGACACCGGGGTTTGCGCGCCATGCAGGTGTAACGCCCCAATAAAATCAACCCATGGTGGGCATCCAATAAAAAGGGTTCGGGTACCACTTGCATCAAGCCCTGCTCCACCGCCGTCACGGTTTTGCCGCTGGCCAACCCTGTGCGATTGGCCACGCGAAAAATGTGGGTATCGACCGCAATCACAGGTTGGTTGAAGGCCACATTTAAAATAACATTGGCGGTTTTTCGCCCCACGCCCGCCAAAGCTTCCAAGGCTTTGCGCTCTTGTGGCAGGTGGCCTTGATGCAAAGCCAACAATTGTTGACAGCATTGTATAATGTTGGCCGCTTTATTATTATACAAACCTATGGTTTTAATATAAAATTTTAATTTTTCCGCGCCCAAGTCCAGCATAGCTTGTGGCGTGTTGGCCACAGCGAATAATGCAGGCGTGGCTTGGTTGACACTTTTATCGGTGGCCTGTGCCGATAAAATCACCGCAATCAGCAATTCAAAATTTGAGCGGTAATGCAGTTCACTGCGCGGGTTGGGGTTGCTTTGCTGTAAACGTTTGAAAAATTGGATAATTTGTGCGTGTTCCATAAGACATTGTTGCGGCTAAATAATTTAAGTTTACGTTGTAATGTCAAAGCTGGCAATAGGGTGTTTTATCTTGGCGATTTTCAAGAGGTGTGTGATGCGATTTTTAGGGAAATTTTATTTATTATGTGGGCTGTTCAGCCCGTTGGCAGCGCAAGCCGCCTGTCAAGTTCAATACGATTTGAGCGATACACAACTGCATGTGCCGTGTATCCGCGTGGGTAACGGGGTGTATCAAGCGGATTTTGTGCTGGCCAATCGCCTTTCATTTTTATTCGAGCTGGCGGCGGTGGCCAAGGTGTCACCCAGCGATTTAACAGGGGCAAGTGACTATGACATTTTGACCAGCCAATTGATGTTGCGTGATTTAACCGTCAGCCAAAACAAGCAACCGATGGGGCGGTTTGCCGTGGTGTTGCAAGGCATGGGCAACAATCAATTTGGTATCACCCAAGTGACCCCGTTATCTGCGCCTTCAGGCAACAACCAGCCGCCTGTCGCCAGCAATTTATCGTTGCAAGCTGACCCCGCCTTGCCTTATCAAGAAATCAATTTAATCGCCACCGATGCCAACCACGACACGCTGGCTTATGAATTGGTGTCTGCCAGCCAAGGCGCGGGCTATGATTTGGCGTATATCAATCCGTTGCGTCCTGTGTTGTATGTGACCTTGGCCGCCGGTTTTACGGGCAATATCGTGTTGCAATACCGCGTCACCGATGGCCAATTGTTCAGCGCATCTGCGAGCGTGACTTTAACCGTTGCCGCCATTGATACTGACAAAGGACGCGGTTTGGAAGCCATTGATGCCAAAGAATATGCCACATTTAACAGCAGTCGTTTTAAATCGGATTTAATGGGCGCACCCAACGATGCACCAACCTTGCCCCGCCGTATTGATTTAAGCGGCCAATTTCCCAAACCCGCCAACCAAGGTCGGCAAAACAGTTGTGTTAGCTGGGCGACGGCGTATGCGGTGAAATCTTATCAAGAAGCGGTGGAAGTCGGTTGGGCATTGAACACCTCTGAACATTTGTTCAGCCCTGCGTTCATTTATAATCAAATCAACGGCGGACAAGACAAGGGTTCGCAAATCAACACAGCCTTGGATTTGTTGGTTAATCAAGGGGTTGCGACGTTGGCGACCATGCCATATTCTGACCAAGATTACCGTGGCCAGCCTTCAGCCGCCGCTGTGCAAGAAGCGCAAAATTTCAAAGGCGCGTCTTGGTCAGTGCCACGCAGTTTGCTGGACATCAAAGCGGCGTTAGCCAATAAACAGCCTGTGATTGCGGGCATTTTTTTGTATGAGTCATTTTATAATTTGCGTGGACAAGATGCGGTCTATAACAGCATTCAAGGCAATCCATTGGGCGGTCATGCGGTGGCAGTGGTCGGTTATGATGATGACAAATACGGCGGCGCGTTAAAAATCATCAATTCACATGGTGCAGAATGGGGTGATAACGGGTATTTTTGGTTGCCTTATGCGTTTATGAGTGCCGTGCCTAATGGCGCGGATTTACCGCCCATTTTTATGCAATCCTATGTTTTACAAGACAAAGACAATGCTGCCACCCCGGTCACGGAAACGAAAAAACACGACACCGTGCCACAACCTTCAGGTGCATTGCCCAATTTGACGGTGCAAGACTGGTGGTTGAATTATGACACCAAACCCAATGGTTTGGGCAGTTTGACTTATAGCGTGGCCAACACAGGCCAAGGCCTTGCGCAACAAGGGGCGACCATCAGTTTGTTGTTGTCGGTCGATGCGGTGTTTTCGGCCAATGACCGCTACATTGTTTATGAACCCATTCCGTTTGATTTGCAAACGGGTGAACGGGTCTATCGTGACAATAATAATGCGATTAAATTTTATTTGCCCAACGACTTGAAAAATGGGGATTATTATATCGCCTTGTGGGCGGATGACCGCAATATTATGGTGGAATCTGATGAAAAAGACAATTTATCAGTGTCCAACAGCAAGGTGGTGATTGAATCAAATTTGCCTGATTTGGCGGTGTATAACTGGTATGCCGAATGGGATGCGTTTGGTGATGCGGCATTGACGTATCGGGTCAATAATGACGGTGTCAGTGCGGTGACGGCCACGGGCTGGGATGTCAGCTTGGTGTTGAGCCGTGACCAACAATTGGGCAATGGCGATGAAATTTTATTGTTTACCGAGCCTTCACAATTTTCATTGGAATCAGGACAATACGTTTATCGGGACGACAGCATGGCCGCACCTGCGGCACCGTTCAGCGTATTGGCAGATTTTTATGGCAATCGTATCCCTGCGGGCAATTATTACATGGCCTTGTGGGTGGATAGAGCCGACCAAGTGGCTGAGTCGAATGAAAGCAATAACACCTCGTTAAGCACCACCACCAGCCTATTGGGGATGCGCGGCGATAAAAAAGGCCGAGCCTATAATGGCAAAACCCTGAGTCTACCCAGTAAACCATTGAATATGCGTAAAATTCGCATTGCTGAGCAAAACGGGCAACGCACGGTACAATTAGTGGGCGAAGTCAAACCGACTGATGTCAAAGTTTATGATAAAGCCATCAGCGCAGGCAATAAAGCGGTGTTTCCGACAGTGCGTAGCATCGCCATGCCTTAACCTTGTTGTGCTATAATGCGATGCTTTATTTGTCATGTCACAAGTTTTGATGAATAAACACTGAAAAATATATGACTGGGTATTATATCAGCGGTTTGTTCAACAAAATTGAAGTTACATCATGTTTTTATAGGAGATTTTTTATGGCATACGAAATCAATGGCAATTCAATTGGATGTAATAAAGAGGGTTATTTAGAGGACATTAATGACTGGAGTGAAGACGTGGCCAAAGCCATTGCTGCCACGGAATCTATTCTATTAGAAGAAAGACATTGGGATGTCATCAGTTATTTGCGTGATGAATACATCAATAACGCAGGCAACCAACCCAATATGCGTACCATTACCAAAGAAATGAAGGCGCGTTGGAACGATAAATCGGTCGATACCAAATCAATTTATGACCTTTTCCCAATGGGTCCTTCAAAACAAGCGGGTAAGATCGCAGGTTTGCCTGAAAGCAAACGCAAAGGCGGCTATTAATCGCAAACCGTCATGCGTCGTAACTATTTGATTGATCAGCGGCGACGCATGAAAAAGTGATTTTCTTGAAAATTTTACAAAAAAAGCTTGACAGTGGTGAAGAGAGCTGTATAATGCGCGTCTCTGTTGTTGAG
>DYSU01000048.1 GCA_020726335.1 Thiomargarita sp.
GCGGCCAACACCAGCAATTCATCGCCCGCATCATGGCCTAAGCTGTCGTTGACTTCTTTGAAATGGCCTAAATCAATGAACATCAGCGCAAATGGCGTGGTAGAGGCTTTGTTTTTGGCCAACAACTGGCCTTGCCTTTTTTATGTTGATGCCACAGCTCGCCTTGCCATGGGTTGTGTTGTTGTAAATACCGCCACAATTTGGGGTAAAAATCTTTGGAATGTTTGACCGAAGCCAATAAGTTGATGTTTTTGCCTAAAATTTCTTCTATGCGATAACCACAAACTTGGGTGAATGCAGGGTTGACCGTTTGCATGGTGCCATGTAAGTCGCTGATTAAAATCGCTTCAGTGGTGTTTTCTTTGCTTTATCAGAAAAAACAATAGACATATTAGAAAATAACCCATATAAGAACGATGTGATGCGCTAAAATAACGTCTTTTGGCGATGAGATATGATGGATATTGAGGACATTCAGAAATTAACCCAAAACGAAATGCAGGCAATGAATCAATTGATTCAAACTGAGTTACATTCTGAGGTTGTATTGGTGAATCAAATCGGACATTATATCGTCAACAGCGGCGGCAAACGTTTGCGCCCGTTGTTATCGATTTTAACCGCAAAAGCTTTAAATTATCAGGGAAATCAACATATTAACTTGGCGGCGGTGATTGAATTTATCCACACCGCCACTTTATTGCACGATGATGTGGTTGATGCTTCAAACCTACGCCGTGGCAAGCAAACCGCCAACGACCTGTGGGGCAATGAAGCCAGCGTGTTGGTGGGTGATTTTCTTTATTCGCGTGCTTTTCAAATGATGGTCAACAGCCAAAATATGCGGGTGATGGCAATTTTGGCCAACGCCACCAACGTCATTGCCGAAGGCGAAGTGTTGCAGTTGCTCAATTGTCACAACCCCAAAACCACGGAGCAACAATATTTGGCCGTGATTCGCTATAAAACCGCCAAACTGTTTGAAGCGGCCGTGTCTGTGGGTGTGGTTATCAGCCAAGCCGATGATGCCATGGAACAACGCATGGCCGCGTTTGGGATGCACTTAGGCACTGCGTTTCAATTGGTGGATGATGTGTTGGATTACAGTGCCAACAGCCAAGAACTGGGCAAAAATGTCGGTGATGATTTGGCCGAAGGCAAGCCCACTTTGCCGTTAATTTACGCGCTCAAACACAGCTCAAAAGCGCAACAACAGATTTTAATTTCGGCGATTGAACACGGCGGCAAAGACCAAATCAAGACGGTGATTGACATTATCAATCAAACCGATGCCATCACCTACACCGCACAAGCAGCACGCGCCGAAAGCCAACACGCTTTGCAAGCTTTAACGCCGTTGCCTGATTCCGTTTATAAACAAGCTTTGATGGGTCTGGCTGAATTTGCCATTGCCCGCAGCCATTGAACGCACTGACCTTTTATTCTCATGTTACATCAATACATCAAAAAAATTTTACAAGCGCGGGTTTACGATGTGGCGATTAAAACCCCATTAGAAACAACACGTTATTTATCTTTGGAATTAGACAATCAAGTGTTGCTCAAACGCGAAGACATGCAACCTGTGTTTTCCTTCAAATTGCGCGGTGCTTATAATAAAATCATTCACTTAAGCGATGCAGAAAAACAACGCGGCATCATCACCGCATCGGCAGGCAACCACGCGCAAGGGGTGGCGTTATCGGCCAACAAATTGGGCATCAAAGCGATTATCGTCATGCCCAAAACCACCCCCCACATCAAAGTGCGGGCGGTGGCACATTTGGGCGGTCAAGTCGAATTGCACGGCAACACCTATGACGAAGCCAGTCAAACCGCCAAACGTATGGCCAAAGAAAAACAACTGACCTATGTCCATCCCTATGATGATTTGGAAGTGATTGCAGGCCAAGGCACGATTGCGATGGAAATTTTGCAAGATTGCAGTGGCATTGATGCGATTTTCGTCCCCGTCGGTGGCGGCGGTTTGATTGCGGGCATCGCCGCTTATGTCAAATACGTTCAGCCTGAAATCAAAATCATCGGCGTTGAACCCGATGATGCCGCCTGTTTAAAAGCCGCTTTGGCGATGAGTGAGCGGGTGATTTTGGATGAAGTCGGGATTTTTGTCGATGGTGTGGCGGTGCAACAAGTGGGCGAGTTGCCGTTTGCGCTGGCGCAACATTATGTCGATGAAGTGATTTGCGTCAACACCGATGCCGTGTGTGCTGCGATAAAAGACATTTTTGATGAAACCCGCACCGTGGCCGAGCCTGCGGGCGCGTTGGCGTTGGCGGGTTTAAAAGCCTATGTGGCGCGTGAACAATGCCGTGGGCAAAAATTGGTCAGCATTGTCAGCGGCGCGAACATCAATTTCGACCGCTTGCAACATGTTTCTGAACGCACCGAATTGGGCAGCCACCGCGAAGTGTTGATTGCCGTCACCATTCCTGAACAAGCGGGCAGTTTTTTGCAGTTTTGCCACACCATTGGCAACCGCACCATCACCGAGTTCAATTACCGTTATGCCGACAGCCATTATGCGCGGGTGTTTGTCGGCGTGCGGCTAATCGGCGGCATCGCAGAAAAACGTGAGTTATTGAATAATCTGCAAAAAAACCAGTATCAATACCAAGATTTAAGCGACAACGAAGCGGCCAAACTGCATGTGCGCCACATGGTGGGCGGTCATGCCACCCATGTGTTTAATGAGCGGGTGTATCGCTTTCAGTTCCCTGAACGCCCCGGCGCGTTGTTGCGTTTTTTGCGCAGCATAGGCACCCATTGGAACATCAGTTTGTTTCATTATCGCAACCACGGCGCGGCCTATGGACGCATTTTGGTGGGCATTCAAATTCCCGATGAAGAGCTGGACAATTTTGCCGATTTTATCCAACATTTGGGTTTTCGTTATTGGCGCGAAGACAACAACCCTGCCTATCAATTGTTTTTAAGCTGAAGACCCCACAGCAAAAAAAACGACGGCCCCGTCTATAATGGGGGTACGGTTGCCACAATGGAAAGCCATGATTTTACGTTTGTTTTTATGCGGTTGCCTTTGGGCGGTTTATGCCAATGTGCAGGGTTTGACGCTCAGTTTGCACGGTGAACACAAGCAGTTGTATCCACAACAAAATTTTGTGCTACAGGCAAGCTTATCGCAAGTGCAAGCCCCTGTGTTGATGGATGTGTATTTTAGCGTGCAGTTTCCCAGCGGCGAACGCTATTATTTTCCAAAGCTCAATTTTGTGTCGTTGCGCAATGTCGCCACGCCGTTGTTGAGCCAATGGCATGCTTCCGATGTTGCCCGCAACACTTTATTGAATCTGCCTTTGTCCGCGAGCTTGCCCGTCGGTTTATACAAATGGACTTTGTTGGCGGTCAAAGCAGGTCAAGATGCGGGCGACATCCGTCAATGGTTGGCCCAAACCACGCTGAACATGGAATTGCTGGCCGATGAAAACCAGTCAACGCTTAAACTCTTGTCCACCTTGCCTTTTACCTTGCCATTGCTTGACCAACAACACAGTGACAGCCAACAACAGCAAAATTTAGCCGCCGATGTGGACAACAATGCTCCCACCTTATTGAATAATATCAAATATTTTGCCAGTGGTGAGATTGATGACAACCTCAATTTAACCGCATTCCAATATTATTTGGATGGCATGGTGGCCACCAAAACCACATTGCCCGCCATAAATGTGGCTGACCGAATCGGCGTGCATCTGATTGACCGCAACCAGCGCGATGTCGCAGGGGCGACGATACGCCTGTATAGTGACAACAACAACGCACCCATCAGCAGTGTGACAGGGCATAACGGTGTGGTCTATTTTTATCCCACTTTAGATCACACAACCAACGCCAGCTTGCAAATTGAAGTCAGCTATCTGGGTAAAACGGCCAAAATTCAAAATAAAATTCAGTGGCAAGACCTGCGTCAACGCGATGATAACGTGATGATTGAATTGGTTTATCCTGAAGCCATTGACCAGCAACCCACTGTGTTGGATGTGATGTGGGTGATAGACACCACGGGCAAAATGGAAGATGAATTGCGCTATTTGAATTTAGAATGGCATGAAATCATGGCCAGCGTGCAACAATGGTATCCTGAACTGAAAGTGCGCTATGGTTTGCGTTTGTATCGGGATGAAGGCGATGCTTATGTGGTCAGAGATTTCCCCTTCACTTCGTCGCTCACCCAATTTTTGGCCATATTGAGTGACCAAAAAGCCGCTGGCGGCGGTGATTATCCTGAAGCAATGGTGCAAGCTTTGGACAGCGGTTTGTCAGCCAATTGGTCAGCCGAGCAAACCACCGTTAAGTTGTTGTTTTTAATCACAGATGCGCCGCCGCATGAGGCGGATTTACCTGCTTTATTGCCGCAAATCAACCGCGCACGCCAAAATGGCATTCATGTTCACACCATTGCCGCCAGTGGAACCGATGACAACACCGCCTATATTTTGCGCAGTATCGCCGCGTTGACCCAAGGCCGTTATATTTTTTTGAGCGACAGTTTTTGGGGTCAAACTCTGCAAAGCGAAGCGGGCGTGTTGTGTTATCAAGTCAGCGCGTTGAAAAACGTGTTGCAACGGGTGTTGATCAGTGAAATTCAAGGTCAACGCCAAGAAGCGTATAACCTTGAAATTTATCGGGTTTCAGGTGATTTTAACCAAGGACGCTGTGTCAGCAACGCGGTCAACACAGGGCGATTAACCGACCATTAAATCGCACGGGCCATGTTGTGGTTTTGGCTTTCAGGCAAGTGTTCGTTGCAAGTCACCACAATAACCGTTTGCCCAGCCATTGACACCGTGGTGACTTTGGCATAACCGCCTTTGCTCAGTATGCCAAACAACAGTTGTTCCGCCAGCGGTTGGCGGATGTGTTCTTGAATTAAACGCGCCATCGGTCTTGCGCCCATCAAGCGGTCATAACCGTTTTTTGCCAACCAATGGCGTGCATTTTCATCAACATCCAATACCACTTTTTTGCTTTCCAGTTGGCTTTCCAATTCAATGATGAATTTATCGACCACTGACGCGATGTTGTGTTTGGACAACGCGGCAAAATGAACCATTCTGTCCAAACGGTTGCGAAATTCAGGGGTGAACAGTTTTTTCACCACTTCGCTGGCATCACTGCTGTTGTCTTGTTGTTGAAAACCCATGCTGTTGCGGCTGATTTGTTGCGCGCCTGCGTTGGAAGTCATGATGAGAATGATATTGCGAAAATCGGTTTTTCGCCCGTTGGTGTCGGTTAAAAAGCCGTTGTCCATCACTTGCAACAGCAACAACAACACATCGGGGTGGGCTTTTTCTATTTCATCCAACAACAACACCGCGTGCGGGTTTTTGTTCACCGCTTCCGTCAACAAACCGCCTTGGTCGAAGCCGACATAACCCGGTGGCGCGCCGATTAAACGTGACACCGTGTGGCGTTCCATGTATTCGGACATGTCAAAACGCAACAGTTCAATGTTGAGCAAGCGCGCCAATTGTTTTGACACTTCCGTTTTACCCACGCCCGTAGGCCCCATGAATAAAAATGAGCCGATGGGTTTATCGGGATGCCCCAAACCAGAGCGCGACATGCGAATGGTGGCGGTCAAATTGTTGATGGCTTCATCTTGGCCATAAACCACCATTTTTAAATCACGGTCTAAATTTTTCAGCATGTCTTTGTCCGACAGCGACACGGTTTTAGCGGGAATGCGCGCCATATGGGCGATGATTTTTTCTATATCACTGACATTGACCCATTTTTTGCGTTTGGTGCTGGCACGCAGTTGTTGTTCCGCGCCCGCTTCATCAATCACATCAATCGCTTTATCGGGCAAATGGCGGTCTGTAATGTATTTATCGGCCAATTCAACCGCCGCTTTTAACGCTTGTTTGGCATATTTAACACGGTGATGGCCTTCAAAATGGCTTTTTAAGCCATTGAGAATTTGAATGGTTTCGCTCACGGAAGGTTCTTCAATGTCGATTTTTTGAAAACGGCGCGATAACGCATGTTCTTTGCTGAAAATGGTGCGGTATTCTTGATAAGTGGTTGAACCGATGCAACGCAAAGAACCCGAAGCCAGCGCGGGTTTAATCAAATTAGACGCATCCATGGTACCACCTGAAGTTGCCCCCGCGCCGATGATGGTGTGAATCTCATCAATGAATAAAATCGCTTTGGGTTTTTTTCCCAATTCATTGAGAATGGCTTTAAGCCGTTTTTCAAAATCACCACGGTATTTGGTTCCCGCCAACAACGCGCCCAAATCCAAGGAATAAATCACACTGTCTTGCAAAATTTCAGGCATTTTTTTATCAATAATCAATTTGGCCAAACCTTCTGCCAATGCGGTTTTACCCACGCCCGCTTCACCCACATACAAGGGATTATTTTTGCGCCGCCGACACAACACTTGTAAACTGCGTTCAATTTCTCTGTTTCGGCCAATCAAGGGGTCAATTTTACCCAAGCGCGCTTGTTCGTTGAGGTTAACCGTGAATAATTCCAACACACTTTTAGGCGTGCGTTCTTTAGTGGTTTCTGGAAAATCATCGTTTTGTTCTTCATCGGTTTCAATTTTTTCAGAAATCTGCTGTTTGCTGATGCCATGAGAAATGAAATTAAGCACATCTAAACGGCTAAGATTATGTTTTTCCAACAAATAAACCGCGTGTGATTCGCGTTCACCGTAGATGGCGATCAAGACATTGGCGGCGGAAATTTCTTTTTGGTCGGCGGATTGAATATGAAAAGAAGCGCGTTGCAACACCCGATTAAAACCCACCGTGGGTTGGATGTCGCGTTTATCGTTTTCTTTGAGTTGGATGCTGTTTTTTTCTAAATACTGCGCCAATTCAAATTGGAGTTGGTCAATATTGACGGCGCAGGCTTGGAGAATATAAAGGATGTTTTTGTTTTGCAACAAAGCCCAGAGCAAATATTCTACCGTCATGAATTCATGGCGTTTCTTACGGGCAGAGTGAAAAGCGGTGTTTAAGGTGTGTTCTAAATCTTTGCTCAACATGGCCATTTCTCTTCCATCATACATTTTAAGGGATACTGCATTTTACAGCATAATGTGTACCGTTACAGCAATTTAACCGCTTTATTCGTTTTAGAATCGTACCCTGTTTATCATGAAATCAAGAGGTGTCAAGGGTATTTGCTCAAAACAAACTTGCGACAATAAAATTCAGTCGCTGTGTTGGTATGCGCGCAAGCCTCGAATCAATGCACGGATCATTTTTTGTTGCGCTCTTTCGGTACGCAAACGCAATTCTTCTGCGCGGTTGACAATAAGACCGCATTCGAGCAATACGCTGGGGATTTTGCTGTGGTGCAACAAAATTAAATCATCATAACGATAAATGCCCAACGCGGGGTTGAGCAAGGCCTTGTTTTCGCCCGCAATTTTTTCGTTGTGATGCAAAGTGGGACGCAGACCTTGCTGATACAACGCCAAGCCTAAAGCTTTGGCCAGTTGCTGGCTTTGTTCAAATTTTGGGTTTTGGCTGGACACGAACAACGCATGTCCTTGAAAATTGTCACTGTAGCGCAGTTGTTTTTGCTGATAAATCCATGATTTAAAATAATGTGGTTGCACAGAATCGTGGTGGATGGACAGCAACACATTGGCTTGAATACTGGCCAAACGAGCGCGGTTAAGCAAGGTCATTTCAGGGTTTTTTTGGCTGAGAATAAAAGCGCGATAGCCTTGTTGTTGCAGGGCTTGAAGCAGTTTGAAGGAAAAAATGGCGTTGTATTGGTATTCGCTGATGCCGCGTGCGCTAAGACTGCCTGTTGTGCGGGGCGAATGGCCGATGTCGATGGCGATGGTCAGCGGTTTTATGGCATCTTGCGAATAAAATGAAGCGAGGGTAAACAGGCAAAAAGCAGCGAATGCTTTTCTCAAATATTTGATTTTAATCATTAAAGCGACTGCGGTCAACCACCCGTTCTTTATGAGAAATAATTCTGAGTCCAAAAGGGGTTTCTTTGATACGCAAAAAATGTTTGGCTTGGCCTTTGATGCGTTTCACGCCTTGCGCCTTTGAATTGCGCACCACTTCAAAATCAATCAAATAATTAACCACTTTTTCTTTGGGTTTATCGGTATCGGCTACGTTGATTTCATTGTTGACCAACGCATATTTGACTTCAGACCATTGTTCAAAAAAATCAATTTTGTCTTGGCGAATGGTTTCTTGTGTAACCCAGCCCCAGTGGTAATAATCGGCAGAATCATCATAAAAGCGCACGATGGCATCGACATCGCGCCGTGCGGTGGCGGTAAAATAATCCAACACGAAGGCATGGATATTTTTTGAGGTCAATAACGTCATGACAAAAGTGCCTGTGTTTTGTTGGCGGTATTTGTCATACACAAACAGCGCGCCGCCGACCAAAGTCAGCAACAGAAAGCCCAGCAAGAGATTATTTTTTAATTGATTGATTTTATTTTTTTTTTTGTTAAAAGGCGTGAGTTTGTCGGGGTTGGTCAACAGGGCTTGGCGAAATTCTTTGATTGATTGCGGACGTGCGGCTTCGTCAATGGCCAACGCCCAATCAATGGCTTTGAGAATTTGTTGATGGTACAAACCTGCGCCTATAACTTGGGCGCGTGGCATGTCGTCGTGTTTCATCCGCCGCACCACTTCATTCGGTTGTTCACCGCTGATGGCAAAATACATCACCGCACCGAGGGCATAAATGTCGGTCCACGCACCTTGCAGGCTTTTGCTGTCGTATTGTTCAAATGGCGCGTAACCGGGGGTGATGATGCTGGTCAAACTGCGTTCACTGTTTTGAATGGCATGGCGGGCGGCTCCAAAATCAAGCAGTATGGGCGCGCTGTCTTCGCAAATAAAAATGTTGCTGGGCTTGATGTCACGGTGTAAAAACCCCGCTTCGTGTACTTTTTCTAAACCCTCTAAAATAGGCAAAACAATGGCCAATAACAGGGCTTCATTGAGGATGCCTTCTTGCTTGATTTTGTCTTCTAAACTCTGGCCTTTTTGGTATTCCATCACCATATAGGCGGTTTGATTGGCTTCAATAAAGCGCAATACTTTGACAATCGCTTTGTGGCGAAATTTGGCCAAAGTTTGTGCTTCATGGATAAAGCGTTCCAAACCCCATTGAAAAGCGGGTTCATCGCGGGTGGATTTGGCGTAAACGGTGCTGATGCCTTCGCGCACGGCCAAACCATTGGGTAAATATTCTTTGATCGCCACCCATTGGTCTAAATGATGGTCTTTGGCCAAATAAGTGATGCCAAAACCACCGTGACCTAAAACTGAATCAATGACATATTCATCGAGTTTGAAGCCTTTAGGCAGTGCATTGCGGTGGATTCTATCAATAGACATAAGTTGCTTTTATTCTGAAGATAAGGCGATAAATCCTGTTAAATGAGCCAAAGGCACATGGTCAGGCAAACCCGTTTGAATGGTGATTTGCTTTATGTGGCGGTTAGCGGTTGGTTGCGTCACTGCCTGCCAATACCATGTCTGCTGCGCCATGTCGCTCTGGCCTGTCAACGGCTCTAGTGTAGGTGAAACAGCAGACAAGCGCAACCGAGTCAATTGGTTGGCCGCAACCCATTGCGCAAGGGTTTTTTGGCGCAAATGATGTTGGGTGTTGATTTGTTGCATACTCGCTTTAAGCAAAGCGAGCAAAGCCAAAGCCAAAATACTCAAAGCCACCAAAGTTTCCAACAGGGTAAAGCCTGAATGCGAATTCACAAAGGGCTTCCTTGTGAGTTCAGTTCTAAATTCAGTTGACCATTCAACAAGCCTTCAATGTTGTACATCACACGCCTGTCGCTTTTCAAGGATAAGATGCAATTAAACGGAGTCAATTCGCCGTCGGTAAAAAACAACACTTGGGGGTTGTCATTGATAAAATCGGTCACACTGACATCGGCGGGCAAATCTACGCCTTCGACATTGACATCTAATTGAATAAAATCAGGGAGTTGGTGACTGGATAATACATCATCTTTATCCAGCACTTGCCATTGTCCTTGGTATAAACGGTAAAATTGGTAATGGTCTTCGCCCAAATAAACCCCCATTTCCGCAGTATTGCTGATGCTTTCATGGGCGGTGAGTTTCAACAGGGCATATAACCGTTGTGCCTCTTGTTCTAAAACTTTATGTTGATTATTGCCCAAGGATAAACTGACAAACGTGATCAACACAGCAATAATGACAACGACGACCAAAACCTCTAATAAAGTGAATCCGCGCATTGGGCGTTGCAGGCTTATATCTTGGGCTGATTTTAAATACAATGATTTCATTATCATTACCTTACGCCAGGTTAAGAACGCTTGAAAATGCAAGATTCAATCCAATATGCGAGACGTTTTGCACCGTCCCCCACAGGCGCATTACTTTTGATTCATGGGTGACCGCCGTTGAAAGCCTTGCTCGGTGCGGATTCAAGTGGCTAGGCATGATAGTATGTTTACCGATGCAGTACAAGGCGAAATCCGTCAAAACCCAAACCACACCGCCGTGGCCAACATACGCAACATTGCAATTTTTAAAACAGCAACCGCCCATCGAATGGCTAGACGGCAGTTTGAATGATTTTTGGTGTTGAGCTGTCCAACATTGGGATGTTCATAAGAATCAAACAGCGCAAAACAGGGTGTAATTTCGCTTAAATCAACGTAATTTAGGCTAAAATCACGGTTGTACTGCTGTCAACTATCCGTTAAACTGACACATTTTAATTGACAGGTATTGCCATGTATTTTGAAGTGACCCGCAAAGCATTGATGACCCCGCTGAAAATGATTGCAAGTGTGGTCGAACGCAAGCAAGCGGTTTTGATTTTAAGCCAACTTTTATTGCAAGTTGATGGCGATCAATTAACTTTAACTGCAACCGATGGTGAAATCGAATTAAAATATCATATGGCCATTGGCAATGGGCAAGCGGGTGCAGTGACTTTGCCCGCGTTAAAATTATATGACATTTGCCGCGCCTTGGGTGACAGTGCCATCATCAGCATCCGACAACAGCAACAACAAGCCGTGGTGCAATCGGGGCGCAGTCGATTTGTGTTGCAAAGTTTGCTTGTTGCCGATTTTCCCAGCAACGAGGGTTTTATCAACGAGACTGAAATAAATTTAAGCCAAAACAGCTTGCGTTACTTTTTAAGCAAAACCCAGTTTGCCATCGCCCAACAAGATGCGCGCCCCGCCCTCAACGGGTTATTGATTGAAATCAAAGACCAGCGGTTAAACTTCGTTGCCACAGATGGGTTTCGTCTCGCCTTTGCCAGCGAAATTTTTATTGAAAATCAACTGGTTAACAATCGCATTTTATTGCCACGCAAAACCGTTTTGGAATTGTTAAAAATCCTTAATAACAGTGAAGAAATGGTTAAAATCCAATTAAATCAACAACAAGTTCGTTTTTCTTTACCTGATTTGCGCTTGACCAGCCGTTTGATTGACCGACCTTACCCCGATTATGAGGTTATTTTAGCCCATCAAGCCAGTGCCATCATTACCCTTGATTGTCAACAATTTAAGCAAATCTTGCAACGGGTGGCGATTTTATATGACGAACAGTACAAAGGTGCGCGCTTGGAATTTTCGCCCAATTTATTGAAAGTTTCTGCCAGTAATCCCGAACATGAGCAAGCTTTTGATGAAATGGACATTGATTACAATGGCGACAATTTTGAAGTCGGCTTCAATGTGATGTATTTATTGGACGCGCTGGCCTGCATTGACACCGCCAAAGTACAACTTCATATATCAGGTGTGTACAGCAGTTATTTGCTTTGCCCACAAGACAGCCAAAACCCACAATACGCCATCATGCCCATGCGCTTATGAGCCATTTCCAGGGTATTTACACAACTGCCCTTATTTTCTGTTAAAATCCAGCTTTATCCGATTGCAGAGATTTTTTATGTTCAAAAGTCGTCCCATTAATGAAAAAGATTTGCCCCGCGAATCTTGGCGAGTTTTGCAAATTATGGCTGAATTTGTCGAAGGTTTTGAACAATTATCCAACATTTCGCCATCGGTCAGTATTTTTGGCTCTGCACGCTTTCCAGCCAACAGCCCTTATTACCAGTTGGCAGAAAATATTGCCCGTTTATTGTCTGATGCGGGTTTTTCCGTGGTCAGCGGCGGTGGGCCGGGTATTATGGAAGCAGCCAACAAAGGCGCATTCGCAGGGACATCCCCCAGCGTCGGGGTCAACATTCGCTTGCCATACGAACAAATGGCCAATCCTTATCAAGATATCTCTGTTGAATTTCGCCATTTTTTTGCCCGAAAAGTGATGTTTGTCCGTCATGCGTTCGCTTACGTCGTCATGCCGGGTGGATTTGGCACACTGGATGAATTGGCCGAAATTTTAACCTTGGTGCAAACGGGTAAAACCCGCAAAATTCCCATTTTATTGGTGGGGTCTGATTTTTGGGCAGGCTTGTGTGATTGGTTCAAAACAGCGATGTTGGCAGAAAGAACCATTTCACCAGAAGATTTGGCTTTGTTCAAAATCGTAGACCATGCACAAGAAGTGGTCGATTATATTTTCAAACATTACGAACACGCCAGTTTTGAACCTTCAATGGAAGAGCAAGAAATTCTTCGTTATCTTTAACATTTTTATGTCTGTTTATACTCAAGTTACTCAAAAGCAACTACTTCATTTTTTAGCCGGTTATGACCTTGGCGAACTGATTGATTATCAAGGTATTTTAGCAGGCATTGAAAACACCAATTTTTTTGTTGACACCAGCCAAGGGCGTTTTGTTTTAACCTTATTTGAACAACACAAACCCAGAGAATTGCCTTATTTTCTGCAATTTATGGCCTATTTAGCGGAACATGACATTCCCAGCGCGCACCCAATCGCCGATCAACAAGGCCACTATTTATCCCATCTCAATGGCAAACCCGCCGCTTTGGTGCAACGGTTAAAAGGCAAAGATGTCAAGCAACCCAATGTCGCACAATGTTGCTCATTGGCCCATTATTTGGCTAAAATTCATCAAATTAGCCCCGATTTCTCAGGTTTTCGCTCCAATGACCGTGGTGCAGATTGGTGGTATAAAACGGCACAACGGGTGATGCCGCGTTTAGGCACGGACGAAAAACGATTGCTCAGTCATGAATTGGATTATCAATCTAAACAACAGTTTAGCAATCTAACCGTGGGTGTGATTCATGCCGATTTGTTTCGAGACAACGCGCTGTTTGAAGGGGATGAACTGCGCGGCATTATTGACTTTTATTGTGCATGCAATGATTATTTATTGTACGATGTGGCGGTTACCGTCAACGACTGGTGTGTCACGCCAGCAGGCCAAATGGACGAAACCCGCTTGTACGCTTTTTTAGATATTTATCAACAGATTCACCCGTTTGATGGCGATGAAAAACAAGCGTGGCCCCAGTTGTTGCGTGCGGCCGCTTTGCGTTTTTGGTTATCACGGTTGCAAGATTTTCATTTTCCCCGTGATGGCGAATTAACCCAAACCAAAGAACCCAAAGTTTTTCAAAATATTCTCAGCCACCACATCACCCAACCTCAAGTTTTATAACGATTATGCAGAAAATCAGGGATAATTTATCTCAACTTAGGCAGAAAATTCAACAACTATTGCAAAAATACCAGCGCGATCCTGCGGCTGTGGTTTTATTGGCGGTGAGCAAAACCCAATCAGTGGCGGCGATTGAAACAGCGGTGTTGCAAGGCCAATACCGCTTTGGCGAAAATTATTTGCAAGAGGCTTTGCCCAAAATTCAAGCGTTAAAAGCCTATCAATTGCAATGGCATTTCATTGGGCGTATTCAATCGAATAAAATCAAAGACATCGCGGAAAATTTTGCTTGGGTACAATCGGTTTATCAACTCAAACATGCACAGCGTTTGAGTCAGCAACGCCCCGCTGGTTTATTGCCGTTGAACGTCACCGTGCAAATCAACATCGACCGCGAACCGCAAAAAGCGGGCATTATGCCCGAAGATGCGCTAAATTTTGCCCAAGAAGTGGTTAAATTGCCCAATTTACGCTTACGCGGCTTGATGGGTTTGCCTGCTGCCCACCCTGATTTTATGGCGCAACAACAAAGTTTTAAGGCATTGCAAGCGGTTTATCAACGATTAAAAGAACAGGGTTTGCCGCTGGATACGCTGTCCATGGGCATGAGCGATGATATGGAAGCGGCGATTGCACAAGGGACAACCTTGTTGCGTATCGGTACGGCGATTTTTGGCCAGCGAGACCCTTAGTGCCTGTGCCTGTTTTGACCTCAAATTTATTGAGGCAACTGATTCCACTCAACACTTTTTTGGAACAAGAATTACAGGCCTTAGCCAAACAGAGCAAAATCACGTTCTTATCTGCCAAGCAAACCCTTGATTTGCAACAACAAAAAGAAAAACTGTATTTACTGCAAGGCCACGGGTGTGTGTGCAGTAATGGGCTGGTGATCAACACGGTTTATGCCAATACCGAAGCGGCGCATTCGGCTTTGAACCGTTCCCGCAGTTTGCCATTGGCCTTGGTCACCCAAAGTGATTGTTATCTGTTATGGGTGGATTTAACTCACCATGAACAACAAACCACTGTTGAACCCAAGCCATTGGCTGAAATCAAAACGCCCAAAATTGAAATCGAACTGCAAGCAAAATCGGTTAAAATCGCCCCATTTAGCCAAGAACAATTGTTGTCTCTGCCCTTATTTCAATCTGTTTTTCAACAACATGGCTTAAAATTATTGGCGCAATCCCGTCAAATTCATGGCCATAAAGGACAAATTTTACAGCGGCAAAATGAAGTTGCGACCGTGGTTTATGTGTTGTTGACAGGGCAAGCGGTGGAGTTTGATCAACAAGGCGCAAAACGCAAATTATATCGGCGGTTGGTGACAGGCGATGTGTTTGGCCACATGGCTTTGGTCAGTCAACAACCGCATCAAAGTCATGTGGTTTTGCTCGAAAAATCTTTGTTGTTGAAAATACCCGCCCGCGCATTTTTGGCCTATTGTCCTCATATCCTCACCGCCATCAGCCAACGCCATGCGCGTGACATCAACGACACCGCCCAAGTGCTTTATTTGGATGTACGCACCGTGGCCGAATATCAAAAAAATCATATTTATCAAAGCCTTCATCTGAGCTTAACCCAATTGCATTATCGCTGGGCCTTTTTGCAAAAAAAACACCTGATTTCAGCCCCGCATCAACGCCTGATTGTCTATTCCAACCAACAAAAACGGGCTGAAGCGGCGGCGGTACAATTGTATTTGCAAGGCGTGCGCTGTGATGTGTTGCGCGATGGCTTTTGCAGTTTCCCACCCGAATGCACGGCCCAATATGAAAAAACTTTGTCAAAACAACAATTTGATGAGAAACAGCAGGCTTTATTTGCTGAAGTTGAGCAATTGTTGGCTGACCACAACAGGCCGCTTAGCCGACCTGTGGAAACCAAACTATTGAAAAGCCATTCGGCTCTGTTAAAAGCGGAGTTGAATAAAATGCAAAGCTTTTTGAAACAAAACCATACACCCCATCAATCCCGCAAAATCCCCATCATCTTATGGTTACTCACTTTATTGCTTTTGATTGGCTTATCGGCGTGGTTCAATCCTTTAAGCTGATATCACTACGCTGAAAGTGCAAAATAAATTTGACAACCAGCCTAAATTTGGATAGTCTCCCCTTTAGTCCTTTTTATAAAAGCATAAGGGGAGAGATTATGCTAAGGTTGAGAATCTTGCGTTATGTTCTGCTGTTGTTTTGTGGCTTGTCTTTACCCAACGGGGTTCATGCGGCAGAAATTGAAGTTATGGATTCTGGTTCAGTCGTTCATGATGGCGCAACCACGCTGAATTTCGGCTCAAAATTGGCCGACACGGTGATAGCAAAAACATTTGAAATCAAAAACTTAAGCGACGTTGCTTTGGAATTATCCAACTTGAGTTTGCCTGCGGGTTTCACTGTCATAAACAGCTTCGCTTCTCCCGTGATCGCAGGGAATTCAACTTTGTTAAAAATCCAATTTGACAGCACCACGCTGGGCAGTTTCAGCGAGGAACTGAGCTTTGTCACCAACGACAGCGATGAAAATCCGTTTAATTTTGCGCTGGCAGGTGAAGTGGTGGCAGACCCCACGTTTGCCGTGGATTGCGCCACGCAAACCCACATTCCCGCAAC
>DYSU01000011.1 GCA_020726335.1 Thiomargarita sp.
TGCCACTGCACTGGCGGCAGGGGTGATGGTCACTTTTTTGGTTTCAGTGGCGATGGTGTTGTATAAATCGCCAGCACTGGGGCCTTGATAGCGTTCTTGCAGTTGAATGGTGACGATGTCTTCACCCAAAGCACTGGCGGGGTAGTAAATATTGACCCGACCCAAGCCTTGGCTCAATTGAGTGTATTTAACGGAAGCTTCAAATTTGCCTGCTTGTGGGATGGCACCCGAATTACCCGAACCGTCACTGTCACTGCCATCATTGCCAGTTCCAGCATCTTTCACTTGCCCTTTTGAGCTGGAAACCACGGCCATGATGACCGAGCCTTTTTGCTCGGCGTATTGATCCACTTTACCGTTGGCATCCAAACCCATCAACGCCAAGTTGACAAGGCCGCCTGCTGGCACGGATGTTTTATCTAAAATAAAGCTGGCACCCACGGTGGAGGTGTTGGATTCCGCCATTACAGGCAAGTTAATCGCACCCACCGCCAATACAGAGGCAATTGCGCCAGCCAATACAGTTTTCTTAGCTGAAAACGTTACTAAATTTCTTTCAGTCACGAGGTTACTCCTTCTACATGAATGTAGTTATCAAAAGTTTTCCAAAATCAAATCGAACAGCCGAGAGCATACTATAAATGAAATTAAAATCCCAGTCTTTGACAGCATAACCCAGCCTATGTTCTTGTCATTTTACCTATTTGCGGTAAAATAACAACACCTTTTTTAATCAAACGATAAAAAAACAACAAGTTTATTCAGGGTCTGTTCATAAACCCCAATTGATTTAGAGTAGACGAGAATATTTTATTTTTTGTTGATGGACAAAAATGTTTGCCAAGTTCTCAAGTCGTTCTCAACCACCGCCACGCCAGCAAATAGCCGATAAAACACAGCAAACTGGCACTGGCAAACACCCCGCTGGGGGTGACCACCCACAAATAGCCGCTGGCCAAAGTGCCAACCGCAGAACCTGCGCCAAAGCTGATACTGGTGTACAAGGCTTGGGCGCGTCCTTGCAAGCGGCCATGGAAAAAACGCGCTAAAAAGCGCATCGCTGTGCCGTGATAAAGCGCGAACGTGGCGGCGTGCAACAATTGGCTGAGGTAAATCAGCGCAAATGAATCGACAAAAAAACCCATCAACAACCAGCGCAAACAGCCCAATAATAAACCAAGACGCAACAACTGCCCCATGCTGAAAACCGCGCTGAGACGGTGCATCATGACGAACAAAGCGATTTCTGCCACCACAGCAACCGCCCATAAATAACTGATGGTGGTTGAGGGGAATTGGTGTGCGGTCAAATAGAGGGTATAAAAAGCATAATAAGGTGTGTGCGCCACTTGATTGATGAACGCAGTCAAAAACAACACCCACACCGCAGGTTGACGCAACACTTGGCTGAAACGGACATTGTGCGAGGGGTGCGGATGCGGGTGGTCGCTGTCGTTGATGCTCAAACTGACCAAAAACAAGCCCAGCAAAATCCCCCACAACAGCCACGGCACGCTGGCAATAGAATAATGGCCGATGATTTGCCCGATAAACACCACCGCGATGATAAACCCTATCGACCCCCAAAGGCGAAGCAAACCATAGCAGTGGCTGTTGTCGCCCAAATAATGTAAAGTGGTGGCTTCAAATTGTGGCAAGCTGGCATTCCAAAAAAAGCTGAACACCCCCATCACCACCGCCAACCAAACGAGCTGTTGGCTGACCAGCACCCCCCCAAAACTGATGACAGCCAGCAAACAACCCCAGCGCACCAGCACCATGCGCCGCCCTGTGTGGTCAGCCAACCAACCTGCCAGATTGGGCGCAACCATGCGGGTAATCGCCAAAATCGCCATCAACTGGCCGATGGTTATTGCATCAAAACCCAACGATTGCAAATACGCCGCCCAATAAGGCATTAATCCGCCCAAACTGGCAAAGTAAAAAATATAAAAGCTCGACAATCGCCAATAAGGCAGTTGGGCTGTTTGCATGGTCGTTCTCACAAGACAGAAGACAGAAAGGCGCGGACAAGTTAAAATACTGATCCCATTGACTTCTGTCCTAAAGCCATGTTCCATTGTGTATTATTTGAGCCTGAAATTCCGCAAAACACGGGCAATATCATTCGCTTATGCGTCAATGCGCCGATTCAATTGCATTTGATTCAACCTTTGGGTTTTCAATTAGACGACAAAAAACTGCGCCGCGCAGGTTTGGATTATCATGAATGGGCGCGGGTGCAACAACACGTCTGCTTGAGCGATTTTATCGCGAAAATCAAACGCCGCCGCCTGTTCGCTTGTTCAACCAAAGGGCGACAATCTTATCACACCATCGCCTATCAAGCGGGCGATGCTTTTTTATTTGGCCCTGAAACCCGTGGTTTGCCCGCCGAGGTGTTGGCGATGTTCGATGCCCAACACCTCATCCGCATCCCGATGCAAGCTTACAGCCGCAGTTTGAATTTATCCAATTCCGTGGCCATCATTTTATACGAAGCGTGGCGACAAGCCGACTTCATGGGGGCAAGAGGATGAGCGCGCACCATAAAGGGTTGTGCATTATTCTGGATGGTTTGGGCGACAAACCGCATCAGAAATTAAACCACAAAACCCCCTTGCAAGCGGCCAAAACCCCGCATTTTGACGCATTGCTCAAACGCGGCCAAGCGGCCATGGTGCATCCTTTGCAGGCGGGTTTACCCGTTGGCACCCATACAGGCACAGCGGTGTTGTTTGGCTTGTCACCACAACAAGTGCCTTATCTCAGCCGTGGGCCGATTGAAGCGGCGGGGGCGGGGGTTAAATTGGCCGCAGGCGACATTGCCATTCGCTGTAATTTTGCCACCGTCAAGCGCGGCAAAAATCATTTCAAACTGCTTGATCGCCGTGCAGGCCGCATTGACAAAGGTGTGAAGAAACTGACCCAGGCATTGCAAAACATCCGCTTAAAACACCACATCACCGCCAGCATCCACCCCGCCACCCAACACCGCGCCATCATCCACCTGCAAGGCAAAAACCTGTCTGCCGACATCAGCGACACCGACCCCGGCACCAGCAATGTGGACAAAGGCTTGCTAACCGCCAAAGCACTGAACAACCAGCGTGCCGCCCAAAAAACCGCCGATGCGCTCAATCAATTGACGGCCAAAGTCTATCAACGGCTGAAAAAACACCCCGTCAATCAAAAACGGCGCAAACAAAATTTACCTGTGGCCAACGCCGTTATCAGCCGTGGTGCAGGCCAAGCCTTTGTTTTAAAAAGCTTATTGAGTCGGTTAAACTTGAAAGTGGCGGTTATCAGCGGCGAACGCACAGTGTCAGGCTTGGCCAAATTATTGGGCTATGATTGCATTGAAAGCCCCCGTTTTACCGCATTGGCCAACACTGATTTGGCCGCGAAAGTGAGCGCAACCCGAACTGCATTACACCATCACGATGTGGTTTATCTGCACATCAAAGCCACGGATATTTGTTCTCATGATCACAATCCTGTGGGCAAAAAAAAGTTCATTGAAAAAGTGGATAAAGCCTTAAAACCCTTGTTAAAACAAAAGAATATCGTCATGGCCGTGGTCAGCGATCATTCCACCGATTGCAACAGTGGTCGCCATTGTGGTGCCAGCGTTCCCGCGATTTTAACTGCACCTCACGGGCGTAAAGACGATTGCCATCATTTTGATGAACGCCATTGCAGTCACGGCGGTTTGGGTCAACTCAGCGGCCATGGGTTTTTGTTGCATTTTCTTGATGAAATCGGCTGTTTACGCCAATTCACCCACGAAATGGCCGCGTATACTTTGGCCATCAACAAGTCGTTTTTTTATTAAAGTGTAAGCTTTTCATTGGCTTGTGGTTTGGCGGGTTTTTCAGGATTAATCACAGGATCAATCAATTCAACCAAGCATTGAATATCGCCAATGTCGCTCAAACGGAGGTTGATTTCAATGGCTTTGGGCAACTGTTCATCTGCCCATTGTGTCTGCCATTGGCCTTGGTTGTCTAAATAACGCAAAGAAAAATCAACCACTTGCGTCAACAACACTTGACTTGAAACCTCGTCATTGCCTTGGTCTAACACAGGCCATGTATCCCGCATCAATTGTTGCGCTTGCCAGCGGTAACGTAGCCGTTGGATTTGGCCGCGTTTTTGCTTGTGGAGTGAAATTTGTCCACCGCCGTTGCGGCTGAAAGTCAGTTGTTGGGCATCACCCAGCAGCGCAGCTTCGCGTTGGCCGAAAGCATTGCGCACACTGCGGTTGATGGCTTGGCTTAAATCTTTTTCCAACCGCTGGACGGCGATTTGTAAATCGGCGGTGCGTTGGGCGTATGCGTTGGCGGCTTGTTGGTTTTGAATGGCGGTGTTTAACCCCAAATAAGCCGTGCTGGCAATCAAGGCAAACAAGCTGATGGCCAACAGCAGTTCAAGCAAGGTAAACCCTTGTTGTTTTGTCCAATTCAAGCGACAATAAGCGGTGTTTTTTGGCCAAGCATCTGTCATAATATGTCAATCGTTGGTTTGCTTTAAGGAGTTTGCAATGGGTTTTTGGAACAGTCTGAAAAATGAATTGATTGACATCATCGAATGGCTGGACGACAGCCATGATACCATGGTTTACCGTTTTGCGCGCCATGACAATGAAATCAAATACGGCGCAAAATTGATTGTGCGCGAAGGCCAATGCGCGATTTTCATCAATGAAGGCCAATTGGAGCAACCCAAGCCGCAAAAATGGAATGTGATGGAATACGATGCCAGCAAACAAAGTGATGTGTTTGAAGCAGGCACTTATACCTTAGATACCAAGAACTTACCGATTTTATCGACATTGCAAGGCTGGAAATACGGTTTTGACAGCCCGTTTAAAGCCGAAGTTTATTTTATCAACACCACCCGCTTTACCCATCAAAAATGGGGAACACCCAACCCCATCATGGTGCGTGACCCTGAATTTGGCCCCCTTCGCTTACGCGCTTTTGGCAGTTACAGCCTGAAAATCAAAAACCCCGTCTTGTTTTTGCGCGAAGTGTCAGGCACCAAAGGCCGATTTACCACCGAAAATATCAGCGATGAATTACGCAGTCTGATTGTGTCGCGTTTTACCGACACGCTGGGCGAAAGCAAACTGGCGGCGTTGGATTTGGCTTCCAATTATGATGAGCTGGGGCGGTTTGTCACCCAAAAAATGCAAGATGATTTTTTGCAATACGGTTTGGAACTCAAACAACTGGTCATCGGCAATATCTCATTGCCGCCTGCGGTCACCGAAGCCTTGGACAAACGCAGCAGCATGGGGGTGTTGGGCAATCTGCAACAATACAGCCAATTTCAAGCGGCCAACGCGATAGAGCAGGCGGCAAAAAACCCCAGTGGCGCGGCCTCTGAAGGCATGGCCATGGGCGCAGGATTTGCCATGGCCAGCCAAATGGCACAACAATTTAACCAACCGCAAACCCCAGCCCCCATGCCACCGCCGCCACAAACCACGTTTCATGTTGCGGTCAACGGCCAAACCACAGGGCCGTTTGATCTGCACAGCTTAAGCCAACAGCTACAAACAGGCCAATTCACCCGCCATTCATTGGTGTGGCGCGCAGGCATGAGCCAATGGCAAGCCGCAGGCGAAGTGGCTGAGCTGAAAAATTTATTGGGTGCCATACCGCCACCTATTCCACCAACTCTTTGATTTTATTACCTAATGATGATGAAAACACCGCAAACCAAAACCTATGAAATGCTGTGGGATTGCGCCTATTGCAACACGGCCAAGCTGTTGGGTAAAACCCACCGTTTTTGTCCAAACTGTGGCGCACAACAAGAGGCGAATAAACGCTATTATCCCGCTGATGATGAAAAAGTTGCCGTTGAAGACCACCGCTATATCGGCGCAGATAAAACCTGTGCCGCTTGTCAAACGGCCAACGCCGCTGATGCCGCGTTTTGTATGCAGTGTGGCGCGGCTTTGTCTGATGCAATACAGGTCAAGTCATTGCGCGCTGAATTGCAATCGGCGCGGAAACCTTTTAAACAAAGTAAGCAAAATCAATCAGATAAATTAGAAACGCCCCCCGTGGTGAAAAAAAGCCGTCAATTTTTATTTCTATGGCTGGGCTTGGCGGCGGTTGTGCTGTTGGCTGTGGTGGTGTTGGCGGTATTTTGGACAAAAGTGCAAACGCTGGTTGTGACGGGACATCACTGGTCGCGTGCTGTGTTGGTGGAAGATTACGCGCCACGGCATGAATCCGCGTGGTGTGAGCAACTGCCACAACAAGCCTACGCATTGTCACGCAAACAAGAAACGCGCTCTTATCAACAAATCGCTGATGGCGAAGTGTGTCAAACCCAACGGCTGGATCAAGGCGATGGCACTTATGTGGAAAAAGAGCTTTGTCAGCCCAAATATCGGCGTGAGCCTGTGTATGCGGACAAATGTTATTATCAGATTGACCGTTGGGCGTATGCGCGCACCATCACCGCCAAGGGCGACGATTTGCAACCATATTGGCCGAAAGTACAATTGCAATGCGCCAATCAGCCGCGCATCGGTTGTGAACGCGAACAAGAAAGAACGGCAGAATACACGGTGATTTTGCAAAATCAACAGCAACAAGCTTATGATTGCCCTGTTGCCCAAGAAAAATGGCAAAGTTTGGCGAATAATTCCACTTGGACTGCTGAGATCGGCAAGCTGTTGAATGATATTCGTTGTGACAGTTTGCAACCGCTTGATTGAAAGGTGTGCCATGAAAACCCAATATTCCTATCAAAATCAATTTTTAATTGCGATGCCCCGCTTAATGGATTCGGTGTTTTCTCAGACTTTGACCTATATTTGCGCCCACGACCCACAAGGCGCGATGGGGGTCATCATCAATCGCCCGTTGAATTTAAAATTGGGCGACATTTTGCGCTCTATTCAAACCGTAAACTTGCAGCCCAATCCCAGTTGGGATTTGCCCCTTTATTTCGGTGGCCCAGTCAACCCTGAAAGCGGTTTTGTCTTGCATCAACCGATGGCGCAACAATGGAAAGCCAGCACACCGTTGTCCAAAGAGCTGACCTTGACCACATCGGAAGACATCATCAACGCAATGGCAGAAGGCAAAGGCCCTGAACGGGTGATTTTGAGTTTGGGTTTTGCCAATTGGGGCGCGGGTCAATTGGAACAGGAAATTGCGGAAAACAGTTGGCTGACCAGCGCATGTGACACCCATATCATGTTTGATATCGCGCCCAAAGACCGTTGGCAAGCGGCGGTGCATTTGCTGGGGGTTCATGATTTATACGCGCTCAGTGATCAAGTGGGTCACGCTTAAGTTTACAAACAATACACTTGATTGCGGCCATTGTTTTTGGCCTGATACAAGGCTTGGTCGGCGCGTTCCAGCAAAGTTTCCATGTTGTCGCCCGTTTGGTATGCGGTTAAACCAAAACTGGCGGTCAGGGTGAATTTGGCTAAGCGTTAAATGGGCGATTGCTTGACGCAAACATCTTTTAAGCGATAAATTTCAGGTTTTTGCACATTTTCAATATAAGTGTGCAATGCTTTGTGGGTCAACAACAATTTTTCAATTTGTTTTTCACCTTCGTGCAACGCATACCGCTGGGTTTGTTGAAAAAAAACCGCCACCAACACTGCTTGGGCGATACAAAACAGGGTGAAAACAATCCCCAATATTTGATATGTTTTATGGTTCATAACCGCATTTTAGCAGATTCAGCACCACAAACCACCCTTGTCGCGGGTCAAGGTAAATAGACTTCATCACCCACATTCAACCCTTGAATCACTTCCACGGACGTTTCATTGCTTGAACCCAAAATCACGGCTTGTTCTTTGAATTGATTGATTTTTTTTAGTTTTACCCACCATTGGCCTTGGTTTTGATAAAGCGCGGACAAGGGCAACAACAAGGCTTTTTCATTTTCATAGGTGATGACTTCCAACGTGGCTGACATACCCAAGCGCAACAAAGGTCGCTGGCTTGCATCAATGTGATGAACGATGATGCGCACATTGAAAAAGGGTACTTTGCCATATTCGCTGTCGGCTTGGGCGGAAATGCTGTCCACCCGACCTTTGAGTTTCAATTGCGGAAAAGCTTCACCTGAGACCAGCACGGTTTGTCCTTCATGGATTTTGGGAATATCGACTTCATCCACTTTGGCTTCCACCGCAATGCCCGTTAAATTGCCAATGGCAAACAAGGCTTCTCCTTGATTAACTTGTTTGCCATCAATGATTTGTTGTTGTGGCTGATCATTATTGCTTTTAACGGGCATGATCACGCCATCGACAGGTGCAATGATTTTAGCGTTTTTTAGCCGTTGCTCTATGGCGCGCAATTGCAAAAAAGCGTTGTTCAACTCCAGCTCAGCCACTTTTAAATTTTGGCCTTGGCCTTTGGCTGTGACCGCTTCTAAACCTTGCAATGCGGTTTGGTATTCCAATTCTTGTTGGCGCAACGCTTGAACGCTGGCGCGGTGTTCGCTTTCAGGGATGATGCCCATGGTGAGCAGGCGTTGATTTTCTTGTTCTTTGGTGAACAGATCGCTTTTTTCCAGCTCCAATTGATGCACATGGCGTTTGGCATCTTTGACTTCGGGGCCGTTTTGCCAATTTTTCAGTTCGTCTAAATGGTTTTTGGCTTTGATGTGATTGGCTTTAGCTTCTTGGGCGCGAATTTCTTCTTCAATGGTGTCCAGCTCCAGCAACAATTGGCCTTTTTTGACTTTTTCATGGTAATTGAAATAATGGCGTTCAATTTTACCGTTGAACGGACTGATGATATGCACCACATCCAAAGGGCTGATATAACCCGACAATAAAAGGGTGGCGCGCATGGTTTGGTATTGCATGATTTGGCGGGTGCTGGGTTTTTCTGCCATAACGTCTTCTTCGCTGGCCATTTGTGTCACCAATGAATCTTTGCCGTGGATAAACCAAAACAATGACCCAATAAAACCAAGGACAAACAACAGTGAAACGATGCGGCTGATTTTTACTTGTCGCAAAGCGGTTCTCAACTCCTCATTGCTTTCGGTCAATTGTTGATAAGCGTTGGTCAATTGGCCATTTTGTTGTTGCAAAGCGGCAGACAATTGGCTTTCGTTGTCACGCAATTGGTTGACATGCTCGTAAAGTTGCGCATTTTCAATCGCAATCGCAATTTGAAAGCACAACGCCTTCAACAAGGATTCATCTTCTTTGGTAAAATTGCCGTGGTGTTTGTTCAACACTTGCACCACGCCAAGGACCTTTTTTTGCGGGTCAAACAACGGTACACACAATAAAGTGTGGGTGACATGTTGGCCATCGCTGTCGATGCGCGCATCAAAACGCGGGTCTTGGCTGGCCACATGACACAACACACTTTCGCCATGGCACAGGGCATAGCCCGTGATACCACAATCAGCTTTCAACCAAACTTCTTTAAAATCAGTATGATGCCCCTCTTTTCCCTGTTTTACCTGTCGTTGCCGCAACCGTGACCACAGCATGTTTTTTTCTTTGTCATACAAGAACAAAGTGCTGTGTTCAGCCGCCATAAAGCGGGTGATTTGCCCCATGGTTAAAGTGAGTACCGTGTTTAAATCCATTTTTTTATAATAATTGAATATCTGATAAAATGCAGGCGAAATATATTCTATAACAATCTGCATGTTAATGAGGGCATTATGGCTGGACACAGTAAATGGGCCAATATCCAACACCGTAAAGGCGCGCAAGACGCTAAACGCGGCAAACTGTTCACCCGTTTAATTCGAGAAATCACAGTGGCAGCCCGTATGGGCGCAGAGGCCGATTCAAACCCGCGTTTACGTTTGGCCATTGACAAAGCGTTGAGCAACAACATGACCAAAGACACCATTGAACGCGCCGTCAAACGCGGCTCAGGCGCGCAAGAAGCGGATAATTATGAAGAAATTATCTACGAAGGTTATGGGCCGGGTGGGGTGGCCTTGTTGGTCAATTGCTTAACCGACAACCGCAACCGCACCGTGGCCGAAGTGCGCCATGCGTTCAGCAAAGCGGGCGGTAATTTAGGCACCAATGGTTCAGTGTCCTATTTGTTCAAAAAAGTGGGGCAAATATCCTATGAAAACAAAGACAAAGAAGATGCCATCATCGAAATCGCTTTAGAAGCAGGGGCGGAAGATGTCATCATCAATGCCGATGGCTCAATGGATGTTTTAACCCAAGTGGATGATTTTCTTAATGTTAAACAAGCGTTGCTGGCGGCCAAACTCCCTCCTGACAACGCCGAAATCACCATGCGCCCCGAAACTGAAATCAGCTTAACGCTGGACGATGCACAAAAAATGATGCGTTTAAGCGATACGTTGGAAGATTTGGACGATGTTCAATCCGTGTATTCCAACGCCGACATCAGTGATGACATATTGGAGAACTATAATGTTTGACAATTTAACCGAACGCTTAAGCAAAACCTTTAAAAATTTAACGGGCAAAGGTCGCTTAAGCGAAAGCAACATCAAAGAAGCCTTGCGTGATGTGCGCATGGCTTTGCTGGAAGCCGATGTGGCCTTGCCCGTGGTCAAAGATTTTATTGAAAAAGTGCGCCTGCGTGCCATTGGGCAAGAAGTCATCGGCAGTTTAACCCCCGGTCAAGCTTTGCTCAAAGTGGTTTATGACGAATTGACCGCACTGATGGGCAATTATTGCGATGAACTCAATTTGCGCGCCGCCCCGCCCGTGGTGGTGTTGGTCGCAGGTTTACAAGGTGCAGGCAAAACCACATCTATCGCCAAACTGGCGCGTTGGTTGCGCGAACGCCAAAAAAAATCGGTCATGACCGTCAGTTGCGACATCTACCGTCCTGCGGCGATTGACCAACTGCAAACCCTCTCCCTTGAAGTCAACGCTCACTTTTTCCCCAGCCATACGGGGCAAAATCCTGTCAACATTGCCAAAGACGCGATTATTCAAGCGCGCAAACAAGCCGCCGATGTGGTATTGGTGGACACCGCAGGGCGGTTACACATTGATACCCAAATGATGGCAGAAATCAAAGCCATCCATGCGGCGATTAACCCCACAGAAACCTTGTTTGTGGTTGACAGCATGACCGGCCAAGATGCGGCCAACACCGCCAAAGCCTTCAACGATGCCTTGCCTCTGACGGGGATTATTCTGACCAAAGCCGATGGCGATGCACGCGGCGGTGCAGCGTTGTCGGTGCGCCATATCACAGGCAAACCGATTAAATTTTTAGGGATTGGCGAAAAAACCACGGCGTTAGAGCCGTTTTATCCCGACCGTTTGGCTTCGCGCATCATTGGCCAAGGCGATGTGCTGAGTTTGATTGAACAAGTCGAACAAAAAGTGGACAAACAAAAAGCCGCCAGCTTGGCCAATAAATTTAAAGCGGGCAAAGTTTTTGATTTAGAAGACTTTCGCACCCAACTGGAACAAATGCGCAAAATGGGCGGCGTGGCCAGTTTGATGGAAAAAATGCCCGGCATGGGGCAAGTGCCACAGGCGGCCAAAGCCAAAATCAACGACAAAGAAATGATCAAAATGGAAGCCATCATCAATTCCATGACCCCCAATGAACGCCGTTTTCCCGCCTTGCTCAAAGCCAGCCGCAAAAAACGCATTGCCGCAGGCTCTGGCACACAAGTGCAAGACATCAACCGTTTGCTCAAACAATTTAAAACCATGGGCAAAATGATGAAACAAACCCGCAGTAAAGCGGGCATGGCGGGTTTAATGCGGGCGATGAAAGGCAAAATGCCGCAAGGATTACGGTTTTAACGCAATAACCGCCTATTTAATTCAGGAAAATCAACTTCATGGAAGAAATTTTAATCAACATGACCCCACGCGAAACACGGGTTGCCATCATCGAAAACGGCGTGGTGCAACAATTGTTGATTGAACGTGAGAATAAACGCGGCTTGATTGGCAACATTTACAAAGGCAAAATCTCGCGGGTATTGCCCGGCATGGGCGCGGCATTTGTCGATGTTGGCTTAGAGCGCGCCGCTTTTTTGCATATTTCCGACATTTTCACATCCAACAAGGAAAACTGTGCGATTGAAGCGTTGTTGCATGAAGGCCAATCCATTTTGGTGCAAGTGATTCGCAACCCCATCGGCAGCAAAGGGGCGCGTTTGACCACCCAAATTTCCATTCCATCGCGCTATTTGGTGTTTATTCCCGATTTAAGCACGGTCGGCATTTCCCAACGCATTGATGGCGCAGAGCGGCGGCGGCTGATGGACATTGTCAAACAATATTTGAATTTGTCCGATGCCGACCTGCCCGAAGTTGAAGCCCCTCTAAAACCGCAAAACAACGACAAAACCAGCATTACAGTCTGCATCAGTTACCCTGAAAAAGTGCAAAAAATCAATTATGGCTTTATCATTCGCACCGCCGCTGAAGGCGTGGATGAAAAAACCTTACAATCTGACATGGATTTTTTGTGTCGCATGTGGCAAAGCAAACACACCGAAGCGAAAAAAGCCAAATCTCCCGCGTTGATTTATGAAGAATTGCCGCTGATTAAACGCACGTTGCGCGATATTATCGGCGACCATGTGGAAAAAATCCGCATTGATTCACGCGAAGGTTTTCAGGAAATGTATGATTTTTCACAACAATTTATTCCTGAACTGTTGCCGTTGTTGTCGCATTACACGGGCGAACGCCCTATTTTTGATTTGCACAATGTGGATGATGAAATTTCCAGCGCGTTGGAAAAACGGGTGCAACTGAAATCAGGCGGCTATTTGATCATCGATCAAACCGAAGCGATGGTGACCATTGATGTCAACACGGGCGCGTTTGTCGGTCATCGCAATTTGGAAGAAACCATTTTCAAAACCAATTTGGAATCGGTGCCTGTCATCGCCCGTCATCTGCGCTTACGCAATCTGGGTGGAATTATTATCTTAGATTTCATTGACATGCAGAATGAAGACCACCGTCGCCAAGTGTTGCGCTTGTTGGAAAAATATCTGGAAAAAGATCAGGCCAAAGCGCACATCAGTGAAATTTCATCTTTGGGTTTGGTTCAAATGACGCGCAAACGCACCAGTGAAAGTTTGGAGCATATTTTGTGCGAAATTTGTCCAACCTGCCAAGGACGCGGCTCTATCAAAAGCGCGGAAACCGTTTGTTATGAGATTTTTCGTGAGATTTTGCGCGAAGCGCGGGAATATGACAGCCAGCAATTTTTATTGATGGTGTCGCGCAGTGTCGGCGATTTGCTGATTGATGAAGAATTCAATAACTTGCGTCGATTGGAGCAGTTTATCAGCCGTCCGATTAAATTCCAAGTTGATCCGTATTATACCCAAGAACAATATGATATCGTGTTGATATGACTCAATATATCCTGCGCCATGCGCAAACCGATTTTAATGTGCAACACCGTGAAGAGGGCTGGCACGGCAGGCATTGGGCATGGATTTGACTGCGCCATGTTAATCACTGCGGTTTATCCCGGCACGTTTGACCCCATCACCTATGGCCACAGCGACATTGCCCAACGGGCGGCCAATATGTTTGATCATGTGATTTTTGCCGTGGCTGACAGCCCGCACACCAACAAACGCCCTGTGTTCACTTTGGCCGAGCGCGTGGCCTTGGCGCAAACCGTGTTTCACCCCTACGACAACATCAAAGTCAAAAGTTTTTCTGGCTTGTTGATTAATTTTGCAAAAAAAAATAAAGCCCGCATCATCATTCGGGGCTTGCGGGCGGTGTCTGATTTTGAATATGAATTTCAATTGGCGGGGATGAACCGTTCATTAATGCCTGATATTGAAACTGTTTTTTTACCCACTTCACCACAATACACTTATTTATCGTCTACCTTAGCCAAAGAAGTGGCGCGTTTGGGCGGCAATGTGCAACCGTTTGTTCATCCTTGTGTCTATGCCGCTTTGCTTGCTAAAATGCAGGCAAATCGGCAGTGAACAGAGGGTGTACGTTTTTGTTTTTTGCTGTTATAATATAACATTTTAACTTTAGGAATCAATCATGGCTTTATTTATTACGGATGAATGTATCAATTGCGATGTCTGCGAGCCTGAATGCCCCAACAATGCGATTTATCAAGGTGATGAAATTTATGTAATTAAGCCTGATTTATGCACTGAATGTGTCGGCCATTATGACCAGCAACAATGCGTTGAAGTCTGCCCTGTTGATTGCATTTTAGTCGACCCAGACCACAAAGAGACAGAAGAAGAATTGATGGACAAATTCAAGCGGATATCTGGTTAAGATTTTGATAAAAAAAAGAATTTTATTAATCGGCCCTGATGGTCAAGTGGGCTTGCAATTACATGCCTGTTTGCAAACCATCGGTCAAGTCATCACAGCAGGTTGGGTGCAATCGCCTTTGCCGCCGATGTTGGCGTTGGATTTGACCGACCATCAAAACATCCGCCAAGTGGTGGCCGAAGCCAAACCCGATGTTATCATCAACGCAGCGGCTTATACGGCGGTGGATAAAGCGGAAAGCGACAGCGACACCGCCATGGCCATCAATGCCACAGCGGTGGGCATTTTGGCGGAAGAAGCTTTGAAACGGCACGCGCTGTTGGTGCATTATTCCACTGATTATGTGTTCAATGGCAAACGTTGCCAACCGTATCATGAAGATGTCACGCCCGACCCGCGTTCAGTTTATGGCGAAACCAAACTGGCGGGTGAACAAGCGATTCAAACGGTGGGCGGTGATTATTTGATTTTACGCACCGCATGGGTGTATGGTTTGTATGGCTCTAATTTTTTGCGTACCATGCAACGTTTGGCCAATGAGCGTGAACGTTTATCCGTCGTTGCTGACCAAATCGGCTCACCCACATGGAGTTTTACTTTGGCTCAAGCCACCAGCCAAATTCTTAACCTCTATTATTCGCCGTTTTGCACCTTGAGCAAAGCACACATGACAGGGCTTTATCATTTGACCGCACAAGGTCAAACCAGTTGGTATGGTTTTGCCCATGAGATTTTGCGCTACAGCCAACAAGCCGATAAACTCACAGCCATCACCACAGAAGATTATCCAACCCCCGCCACCCGCCCTGCCTATTCGGTGTTGGCCACGGATAAAATTCAAACCACTTTTGGCTTGCATTTGCCGCAATGGCAACAGGCTTTGGCTGTTTGCATGGCGTTGCGTGGTTAAATAGAATCTATAGCCAGTTCATTTGAACAGTATGGAATGTGTATGATGAATTCAAGTTTTATCCCCATGAATGAATTGGAAAAACAATTGTTGCACGCACAAGCGGGCCAAATGACAGGTGAGGCTTTTATCACTGTTTTAGCCAACAGCGAAGTGTTTATGCCGATTTATGAAAAAATTCAAATCAGCGGTTTTCAACCCCATGACCAGGCGCAACCGTTGATTTTGGATGGTGACAGTGGTGATAAGATATTGATCTTATTTACAAGTCCTGAACGTGGCAAGGTTTTTTTGCAAGATTTTGCAGGCTATGGCGGTGGTTTATTGGTTGAATTTAAGTGGGTGATTGAAAAAATGGGCGTGGGGTTTAATATCAGCATCAACCCCGACAGCGAAGTGGGTTTAGATTTACACGCCGCTGCCATTGCTCAAATGTTTCCGCATTAGCCCCTGTTATGCCGAGGCGATGGGGTCAGTTGTTGCCGTGTTTGGTCAGCCGTTGCATTTTGCTGTATAACGTGGTGCGGTTAATGCCTAAAATCCGCGCCGCTTGGCTTAAATTGCCTTGGCTGATTTTCAAGGCGGCGTGGATGTATTTGCCTTCCCAATTCAACAAGGTGTCATCCAATGAAAAATTGCCTTCAGTCAATTGTTGTTCAATCACGGTATCGGCATCGGCTGAGGCATAAGACAGGTTTTTGGTTGATACATCGGTTTCTAATTCGGCTTCCAATTGATGGGCTGTCACTTCACCATTGGGGTATCTTGCGCCCAAGCGGATAACGATGTTGCGCAATTCACGCACGTTGCCGGGGAAATTATAGCTGCGCCATAATTTAGCGGCTTCTTTGTCCAGTTTGAAATTCACACCCATGTTGGCGTAAAATTTTTGAAAATGGTTCAGCAACAAAAAGCTGTCTTCGCCGCGTTCAACCAATGGCGGCACTTTAATGGATAACACGGTTAAGCGGTGGTATAAATCAGAACGAAACTGGCCTGAGCGCACTTCTTCTTGTAAATCGCGGTTGGTGGCGGCAACGATGCGGGCAGTGGATTTGCGCACCCGCGTTTCACCCAAGCGATAATATTCGCCGTTTTCCAATACCCGCAATAATTTGGATTGTAATTCCAGCGGCATTTCGCCAATTTCATCTAAAATCAATGTGCCGTTGTTGGCTTCTTCAAAAAAACCCGCACGGGCGTTGTTTGCCCCTGTGTACGCGCCTTTGGCATGACCAAACAATTGTGCGTCCAACAATTCAGCAGTGAATGCGGCGCAATTGACGGTCAAACAAGGGCCGGTGCTGTTGGAGTTTTGGTCGTGTAAACATTGTGCCACCAATTCTTTGCCTGAGCCTGATTCACCTTGAATCAAAATGGCAAACGGTGAATTGGCGAATTGTTTGATTTGGGCGCGCAACACAACCATCACAGGACTTTCGCCCAATAAACCACAGTTTTCAGTTTGTGATTGGGGTTGTGGTTTGATTTTGGCGTTTTGTTCGGTTTCGATAAACAATAATTGGTGTTGCAACCGAATGCGCAATAAATCAATATCACACGGTTTTGGCACAAAATCCACCGCCCCCAAAGTCAGCGCGTGTTGTACATTGGCTTTGGAATCTTGTCCCGATAGAATTAAAATCTTGATTTGTGGATTGAATTTGATCAGTTCTTTGACTGTGGCAAAACCTTCATCAGGTTCGTGCGGATTGGGCGGCAAACCCAAATCAACCAAGGCGATGTTTGGCAATAAAGCGGTGGTTTGCAGGTGTTTTTTGACTTCATCGCGGCTGGCCAATACCGTGATTTGAAACAGATTTCGCAACACAAAAGCCAAAGATTCACTGATTAAAGGGTCATCGTCAATTAACAGCAGTTTGGGTTTACCCATTACAGCATCCTTCATGTGGGGAGGTTATGTATTATTTTTTACCAAGGTTATCCACCCATCGCACAAGGGCATGGATTTAACCCTTGGCTTGGCTGGTCAAATCCTTGATGATTGACAATGCGCCGATTAAATCGGTGGCCTCATAAGGCACTACAATTTTATCTTTGGAATTGCTTTTAGCCATGGCAGCGAAGGCTTTAATGCGGTCTTTGGCCAACAAAAATTCAGCCGCTTGGGGGTTGCCCGCCATGGCGGTGTTGATGCGCTCCATCGCGGTTTGTTGCGCCAATGCCACGCGCTCTTGTTGGTAGGCTTCGGCATCGGCCAAACGTTCTTGCGCTTCAGCTTGCAACACTGCGGTTTGTTTTTGTGCTTCAGCGGCACGAATCACCGCTTCTTTATCGGCGGAGGCTTTGAGTTCAATCGCCCGTTTTTCGCGCTCAGCTTTCATTTGCAGACTCATGGCCGCTTCAATTTCGTGTGGCACTTGAATGTCGCTGATTTCAATCCGTGTGACTTTAATGCCCCAGTTTTCGCCCGCTTCATCCAATACCATCAAAATTCGGGCATTCAACGATTCGCGTGAACTCAACACTTCATCCAAAGCCATTGAACCGATTTCGCTGCGCAAATTGGTGATGGCTAAATTGGCCACCGCATCTTTAAAATCAACCACGTTATAAGTGGCTTTGGCCGCATCTTGCACCACCAAAAACACAATGCCATCAATGTTGATGGTGACATTATCACGGGTAATCACGGGTTGTTTTGGCACATCAATCAATTGTTCTTTGGTGGTGACTTTGTTGACCACGCGGTCAAAAAACGGAATGATGAGACTGAAACCACCCCGCAACACTTTGTTGAATTTGCCCAAACGTTCCACCACATAAATATCCGCTTGGGATACGACTTGAATACCGCGATATAAAATTGAAAAAATCAATACCGCAATCACCAGCATGGGTACAGCAATGTCCATAAAACCACTCATTTTTTTACTCCTATTTGATCCACCATGTTAGCACCATCCAGCTTTCGCCCGTTGGATAATACAACGGCACGGTTGCAGGTTGGGCAAATTTATCCCGATACGCCACCCGATGTTGGCCAATATACCAATTTGGCACCAGATAATCACCGTGTAACAGCACCCTGTCCAACGCTCTGCTGACGGTCAACAATTGTTGGCGGTCTTTGGTCGTGACCAGCTTATCCACCAGCGCATCAACCACAGGATTTTGCAAACCGATGAAATTTTGACTGCCTTTTTGGGTGGCGGCACGCGAATGCCACATATTGTACTGCTCATTGCCCGGTGACAAACTTTGCGCAAAGCTGGCCACCGTCATATCAAAATCAAAATCATCCAGCCGTTGTTTGTACAGAGCAGTATCGACGGTACGATAACGGATGTCAATTCCCAGTTTTTTCAAGTTTTTAGCAAACGGTGCCAAAATGCGTTCAAATTCACGTTGCGCCAGAATGACTTCAAACGCCAGTGGAACGCCCTTTTTTTCCAGCGTTCCGCCCTGCAATTTCCATCCCGCTTTGTCCAATAATTGTTGGGCTTGGCGTAAATTTTGGCGCAGGCTGTGAGGCGGCTCGGTGCTGACGGGTGTCCACGCTTGATTAAAAACGGCGGGCGGCAACAGGGCTTTAAATTGCGTCAACAACGCCAATTCATCGCCTTGTGGCAAACCCGTGGCGGCCATTTCGCTGTTGCTGAAATAGCTGTTGCAACGGGTGTATTGATTGAAAAACAGATTTTTATGGGTCCAGCCAAAATCAAAAGCCAAATTGATCGCACGGCGCACGGCGATGTCTTGAAACAACGGACGGCGCAAATTGAACACAAAGCCTTGCATCCCTGCGTTATTTTGATGGCTGAGCAACACTTTCACCAATTCACCTTGGTCAAACTTGGGGCCGGTCATGTCTCTGGCCCATTGTTTGGAGCTGTAAATGTCCATAAAATCAAATTCGCCCGCTTTCAACGCTTCCAGTGAAATGGTGTGGTCTTGATAGTATTTATAGCCAATGAAATCAAAGTTATACATGCCGCGCATCACGTTTAAATCGTTGCCCCAATAATGGGGGTTGCGTTTATAGCGCACCGTTTTACCCATTTGATGGTTGTCCAAAACATACGGCCCCGAACCCAGCGGCGGGGTTTGGGTGACTTCATCCAACGTTTTGCCGTTGAGCCACTCGCGTGAAAACACGGGAATATCAGCCGCCAACAAGTGCAATTCTCGGTTGACTTTGGCAAAGCGAAAACGCACGGTGCGTTCGTCCACCACCTCGCAGGCCTTGATGTCTGCCCAATACAGGCGGTATTGTGGGTGGGCTTGATCACCTTTTAAAGTTTCAAATGAAAATTTGACATCGGCGGCGGTCACGGGTTTGCCATTGGAAAAGCGCGCCTTGGGATTGAGTTTGAACGTGACGGATAATTGGTCGGCGGCCAATTCGATGTCATGGGCCAACAAACCATATACGCTGAAGGGTTCATCCAAGCTTTTGACCATCAAGGTTTCAACCACCAAGCCCAAACCATCGGCCACCGTGCCTTTTAAAATGTAGGGGTTGAAGCTGTCATAACGGCCAAAACCTGACAACAACAGTTCACCGCCTTTGGGTGCGTCAGGGTTGGCATAATCAAAATGGCTGAAATTTTCAGGGTATTTGGGGCTTGCGCCCAAAGCCACGCCATAGGCGGCGAAACTGGGCGCGCTGATAAACCACAATAAAAACAGCGAACAATAACGCATTAAAAATCGCACAGACCACCGCCACAACCGCCACGGCCACAACTGGGCGGCTCAGGATTTTTTAACGCGCCACTGCTGACCAATTGCCCGCCCGTGATTAATTTTTCCACCGCACTGTCAGCGGGCGTATCCCCCAAATCAAGCCCCGCCAATTGACACACTTGCGCCCAAGTGGTCAGTTTTTCACTCATCGCATGTTTGACTTCAACCACTTGGCCATTGGCAGGACAACGATAATCATAACTTGGCATAAACACTCCTTTTGCTTAATAAAACTAAGATTATAAAACGGCTCATTTTGTTACTGGCTATTATAAATGGCTTTGAGTTTTCCCCAAGATTCACTTGAAAGCCTATTGATCTCATCTCGATTTTTTTTAGCTATATCAATAGCTTGACCTATGTTTTGATTGGCTGTTTCACGGATATTGCCCCATTTTTCAGCACTGGCATTTTTTATATTATGCCAATTTTGGCCAAATTTTCCAGTTAAACTTTCTTTAACTGCATTGGAAATGACTCCGACATCATGTTTAGCCATGGCGAGACAGGTTTTTATGTCAAATGGTTTATTTGTATCATTTAAAATATTTTCTTCCTGCAATAAAACTTTTTTCTCTTCACAATAATCATCCGCTTCCAGTATACCAACTGTGGTGATGACAGCAACCGTGCCAACAGTAATGGCTGATAAAGCAGAGGCCGTAATTTTTCTACTGGTTCGCTTGACAAAAAGTTTTGAAAGATTAAGCTCTTTTGCGGTTAAATTTTTTTGTAAAAGATTAAATTTTGTTTGTTGTTTTTTTAAAAAAACTTCTGAATTTTTGGCCATAGTTTGCGCTGTGACTAAATTTTTATTTAAAAATGCGACCTTTTTTTGCGATATATCTAACTTTTTTCGTAAATTTACGGATTCTAAATGCTGTTTTTTATACAATGTTCTCATAGCAAGCTGTGAAGCTTGTAATTTAGCCAGGGTGCCAGCGGATACAGCAACCAAATCAAAAACGGCTAATACGCTGTTTAAAAACAACGAAAAAGCAAAACTCATGATAGCTATCGTACTGATAAATGTAGAGAAAATGATTTTAATCATAAAAATTACCTTGTTAGAAAGAAATCAATCAATGTTCAAAAAATACCAGTATAGTGTGATTTATTCAAAGTGGCCATTATATCGGTTTTGCTCAAGTCAGGCCATAGCGCAAATTTTCAGCTATAATCTTCATCCTTCAATCGTCCAACACAAGGTGATTTGTTTGTACGCTCAAGCCCAAAAAAATCTCAATTTATTGGTGCAAACCCAACAACCGTTGCTTGCTCAAGGCTTGATCGGTTTAGAAAAAGAAAGTTTGCGCGTTTCATCCCGTGGTGTGATTGCACAAAGCCCACATCCTGTGCGTTTGGGTTCGGCGTTGACCCACCCTTATATCACCACCGATTATGCTGAACCAATGCTGGAACTCATCACCCCACCGCAAGCGAGTTTGGGTAGCGCATTACAATTTTTATGCGATTTACACCGTTTTGTTTATCAACAACTGGCCGATGATGAACTGCTGTGGGCAAGCAGTATGCCTTGTGTGCTGGCAGACGAAGAGGCGATTCCACTGGCGTATTATGGCAGCTCCAACCTCAGCCAAATGAAAACCATTTATCGGCGTGGTTTGGGTTATCGCTATGGGCGCAAAATGCAAGTCATCTCAGGCGTGCATGTCAATTATTCATTTTCGCTTGATTTTTGGCAGGTTTACCGCGATTTACAGCAAGCGCGCCAACCGTTGCAAGGCTTTATCAATCAACAGTATTTTGGCTTGATTCGCAATTTGCAACGCTACGGCTGGTTGATTCCCTACCTGTTTGGCGCGTCGCCTGCCGTTTGCAACTCATTTTTGCACGGCAAGATTCACCCGCTGGCGCGTTTTGACGATTGTACGGATTATGAACCCGACGGTGTATCCATGCGCATGGGCGACATCGGCTATCAAAACCACCAAGAAGACAAAACGGGCATCAAAGCGTGCTACGACAGCATTGATACTTATGTCGCCAGTTTGGTCAAAGCTTTGACCACGTCTTGCCCGCTGTATGAAAAAATTGGTTTATTAGATAAAACAGGGTGTTATCGTCAACTCAACACCTGTTTATTGCAGATTGAAAACGAATATTACAGCACCGTGCGTCCCAAACAAGTGTTGCAAGCGGGCGAACGCCCCATCACCGCCTTGCAAAATCGCGGGGTGCGTTATGTTGAACTGCGCTCGTTGGATGTCAATACGTTTGACCCTTTGGGCATCAACGAAGAACAATTGCGTTTTTTGCAACTGCTGTTTATTTTTTGCTTGCTTCAACCCAGCCCGTTGATTGATGCAAATGAACGCCATGCAATTGATGCCAATCAAAGCGCGGTGGCGCATCATGGCCGTAAGCCACAGCTCAAATTACAGCGCGCAGGCGAAGCGGTGTCGATGCGCCAATGGGGTTTGGAACTGTGTCAACAAATGCAACCGATTGCTGAAATTTTGGATGCCGATTGGCCACAAAAACCTTATCAACACGTTCTCAATGCCCAGCGTGAAACCTTGCTTGACCCTGACAACACGCCCGCCGCCCGCATGTTGGCTGAAATGCGCCAACACAAGGAAAGCTTTTTTCAATTTGCTTGTCGTTTATCGCAACAACACAAACGCTTTTTTCATTCTTCACCTTTGTCTTTGAATCAACAACATTATTTTCAAGATTTGGCACAGCAATCGCTAGAAGAGCAACGGCAAATAGAACACAGCGACCACTTAAGCTTTGCTGAATTTTTAACCCAACAACAGAAGATTTGAGTTTGTAACAGGGCAAACCCATGTCAATCTCTGAATTAATTTTGCGATAAAATTTCAGTAGCACACTGAAATATCTCAAAATTAATTTGACGCATGAAGGGGCTTGAATCTCAAACAAACAGCCTTATAAACTTCGCATCTTATGCCAAACCAGAATAAATCAATCCAGCAGGAATTTTTATGTCAAAAAAAGATACCCCTTATGAAGATAAAACCACAGACAACAAAGCCGCCAATAACACAACGGTAGAAGGTGAGTTGCTGGACGAAAACGCTGATGTAGCCACCATCACCGAAAGTGAAGAGGCGATTAACAACGCCGCCAAAGATGCGATTTTATCGGCTGAAGAGCTGGTGCAACAATCGCGGATTATGCAGACAGAAATTGAAAAATTAGAAGATAAATTATTGCGCCAACAAGCTGAGCAACAAAATTTGCAACGGCGGATGGAGCGCGAAATCGACCATGCGCGTAAATTTGCAGTCGAACGGTTTATCAAAGAATTGTTGCCGATTAAAGACAGCATGGAAATCGCGCAAGTTGCAGCGGCCAAAGACGATGCCGACTGGGCCACTTTGCGCCAAGGCAATGATTTGATTGTCAAAATGATGGTGGCCATGATGGCGAAACTGAGCATTACCGAGATCAACCCCGCCATCGGCGAAAAATTCAATCCTCAATGGCATGAAGCGATGAGCATGTTGCCTGACCCTGAAAAAGAATCGGGCAACATCATGATAGTCCATCAAAAAGGTTATCTGTTGAATGAACGCTTAATTCGCGCCGCCAAAGTCATCGTGGTGCAATAAAAGTATTATCCAAGACACAACTTGAAAAACAAGCGACATGGCCTTACCTATCAGGGCAAAATACACAGTTAAGCCCACGAATAAACGGCTTTTTTAAAATTTTACAGGACGATGAGATTATGGGAAAAATTATTGGGATTGATTTAGGCACCACCAATTCTTGCGTTGCGGTGATGGAAGGCAAAACCCCGAAGGTGATTGAAAATTCTGAAGGTGCGCGCACCACCCCATCAATTGTGGCATATACCGAAGACGGTGAAGTATTGACCGGCCAAGCGGCCAAACGGCAAGCGGTCACCAACCCCAGCAACACCTTGTTTGCGGTTAAACGCTTGATTGGACGACGGTTCAAAGACAGTGTGGTACAACGCGATGTCAGCATGGTGCCTTATAAAATCGTTGGGGCGGACAACGGTGATGCGTGGGTGGAAGCCAACGGCAAAAAAATGGCACCGCCTGAAGTGTCTGCCCGTGTATTGATGAAAATGAAAAAAACCGCTGAAGACTATTTGGGCGAAGAAGTGACTGAAGCCGTCATCACCGTGCCTGCCTATTTCAACGATTCCCAACGCCAAGCCACCAAAGACGCGGGGCGCATCGCAGGTTTAGAAGTCAAACGGATTATCAACGAACCCACAGCCGCCGCGTTAGCGTATGGCATGGACAAGAAAAAAGGCGATAAAACCATCGCCGTATATGATTTGGGCGGTGGCACATTTGACATTTCCATCATTGAAATCGCTGAAATTGATGGCGAACAACAATTTGAAGTCTTGTCCACCAACGGCGACACCTTTTTAGGCGGCGAAGATTTTGATTTGCGCTTGATTGATTATTTGGCTGCTGAGTTCAAAAAAGAAAGCAGTGTTGATTTGCACAACGACCCATTGGCGTTGCAACGGCTGAAAGAAGCGGCTGAAAAAGCCAAAATTGAGCTGTCTTCCAGTCAACAAACCGATGTGAATTTGCCTTACATCACCGCCGATGCCACTGGACCCAAGCATTTGAATGTCAAAATCACCCGCGCCAAATTTGAATCATTGGTGGGTGATTTGATTGAACGCACCATAGCACCTTGCAAACAAGCGTTGAAAGATGCGGGTTTGAAGGCCGTTGATGTGGATGAAGTGATTTTGGTCGGTGGTCAAAGCCGTATGCCCAAAGTACAAGCCACGGTCAAAGACTTGTTTGGCAAAGAAGCGCGCAAAGATGTCAACCCCGATGAAGCCGTGGCCGCGGGCGCGGCGATTCAAGGCGGAGTGTTGTCGGGCGATGTTAAAGATGTGTTGCTGTTGGATGTCACACCGTTGTCTTTGGGCATTGAAACCATGGGTGGGGTGATGACCAAATTGATTGAGAAAAACACCACCATCCCCACCAACGCATCCCAAACTTTCTCCACGGCTGAAGACAATCAAACCGCTGTGACCGTGCATGTGTTGCAAGGTGAACGCGAAATTGCCTCGGCCAATAAATCATTGGGACGCTTTGATTTAAGCGATATTCCACCCGCCCGCCGTGGCGTGCCACAAATTGAAGTGGCGTTTGATATTGATGCCAACGGTATTTTGCATGTGTCGGCCAAAGACAAAGCCACAGGCAAAGAACAATCCATTCGCATCACCGCGTCCAGCGGTTTGAGCGAAGATGAAGTAGAAAAAATGATTCGTGATGCCGAAGCCCATGCCGAGGAAGATAAAAAATTCCAAGAATTGGTCAAAACCCGCAACCAAGCGGATAGCATGATTCATTCAGTCAGAAAAATGTTGGATGAATTGGGGGATAAAGTTGAGCCAGAAGAGCGTGAACGGATTGAAGTGGCTGCGAAAGACTTGGAAGCGGTGATTCAAGACAATGATAAAGCCGTGATTGAAGCCAAAACCCGTACATTGACCGAAGCGTCCAGCAAATTGGCGGAAAAACTCTATGCTGACCGTGATGCCGCAGGCGGCAGTGGCTTTACCTCAGCGGCTGAAGCGGCGGCTTCTAAAAAACAAAGCAAAAAAGATGATAATGTCGTTGATGCCGAGTTCAAAGAAGTTAAAGACAAAAAATAATAACTATTTTAAGTATTTATAATAGACTTCTTGCAAGACTGAGGTGTCGAGCGTTGGTATATATGTATTGGTGCGCTATTTTGAAAGAAGTTTAATACAGTTTTCACTGAATTCTAAATACCATAAGTGCGAGCATAGGAATAATAAATGGCCAAGCGGGATTATTATGAAATATTGGGTGTAGACAAAAACGCGAGCAAAGCCGAGTTAAAAAAAGCTTATCGCCGTTTAGCGATGAAATACCATCCAGACCGTAACCCAGACAACAAAGAAGCCGAAGCCAAATTTAAAGAAGCCAAAGAAGCCTTTGAAATTTTGGACAATTCGCAAAAACGCGCCGCTTATGACCAATTTGGCCATGCAGGGGTACAACAAGGTGGCATGGGCGGTGGCAGTGGTTTTTCAAGCGAAGGCGCGGGCTTTGGTGACATTTTTGAAAGCGTATTTGGCGACATGTTTGGCGAACGCGAAAGCACAGGCTCGCGGGCATTTCGTGGCTCTGATTTACGCTACGACCTGAGTTTGACTTTAGAAGAAGCCGTCAGTGGCACAGAAGTCAAAATTCGCATTCCCACCCACGTCACTTGCAAAACCTGTGATGGCACAGGCGCGAAAAAAGGCACGGAACCTGAAATCTGTAGCACCTGCCATGGCCGTGGTCAAGTGCGCGTACAACAAGGCTTTTTTTCCATTCAACAAACCTGTCCCCATTGCCGTGGCCAAGGGAAAGTCATCAAAGAACATTGTCTTGATTGTCACGGCACAGGTCGGCGCGAAGACACCAAAACTTTGTCGGTTAAAATTCCCGCAGGCGTGGACACAGGCGATCGAATCCGCTTGTCTGGCGAAGGTGAAGCGGGGGTAAATGGCGGCTCTAATGGCGATTTGTATGTGCAAATCAATTTGAAAAAACACCCCATTTTCAGCCGTGACGGTGCCAATTTGTATTGCGATGCCCCCATCAGCATCACCACAGCCGCTTTGGGCGGTGAATTGGAAATTCCAACCCTCAATGGACGGGTGTCGTTGAAAATTCCCGCTGGCACGCAATCGGGCAAAGTGTTCCGCTTGACAGGCAAAGGGGTGAAACCTGTGCGCGGTGGTTTGATGGGTGATTTAAACTGTCGCATCATGGTGGAAACCCCCATCAACTTAACCGAACGGCAAAAAGAATTGTTGCAGGAATTGGATGAATCCTTTGGCAATGTCAACGCTTCACACAGCCCACAATCTAAATCTTGGCTGAACAATGTCAAAAAATTCTTTGAAGATTTAGGCGGTTAACTGCATTTCGTTATCGCTTGAATTTGAATCCAATCACTTTAATATTCTCCGTATTATCCAAGCAGACAAAAAGGAAGCCTCTATGACTGAAGTAAAACATTGTCGTTTATTGATTTTAGGCTCAGGACCTGCAGGATATACCGCAGCGGTGTATGCGGCGCGTGCCAATCTCAATCCTGTGTTGATTACGGGCATACAACAAGGTGGACAACTGACCACCACCACCGAAGTGGACAACTGGCCGGGTGAACACGCAGGCATTCAAGGCCCTGAATTGATGGAGAAAATGCAAAAGCACGCTGAACGTTTTGCCACTGAAATTATTTTTGACCACATCAATGCCGTGGATTTAAGCCGTCGTCCCTTCAAATTGACGGGCGACAGCCAACAATACACCTGCGATGCCTTGATCATTGCCACAGGGGCATCGGCGCGTTATCTGGGCTTGCCATCCGAAGAAGGCTTTAAAGGACGCGGGGTATCGGCTTGTGCCACCTGCGATGGCTTTTTTTATCGCGGCCAAGACGTGGCGGTGATTGGCGGCGGCAACACCGCTGTGGAAGAAGCCTTGTATTTGTCCAACATCGCGGCCAAAGTCACGGTGGTGCATAGGCGCGATGCGTTTCGTTCAGAGAAAATTTTAGCCAACCAATTGATTGCCAAGTCAAAAACGGGGAATGTTGACATTGCATGGGATTGCGTATTGGATGAAGTGCTGGGCGATGAAAGCGGCGTGACGGGTATCCGCATTAAAAATGTCAAAAACCACACCACACGCGACATCAAAGTTCACGGTGTGTTTATTGCCATCGGTCATCAACCCAACACCGAATTATTCAACGGCCAATTGGACATGCACAACGGCTATTTGCAAGTCAAATCAGGTTTGCAAGGCGGTGCAACGGCCACCAACGTGGCAGGTGTGTTTGCCGCAGGCGATGTTTGTGACCACGTTTATCGTCAAGCGGTGACTTCAGCAGGTACAGGCTGTATGGCGGCGTTGGATGCGGAAAAATATTTAGATAATTTATAAGGATAGGCATGAACGTCCCAATTGTCACGGACAGCCATCGCCCCCATTCGCAAAGCAAGCGCATCGGCAATTTGCTCAAGGCGCAGTATCTTAATGATTTTAAAAAGATTTTTGTTCATCATTTGGCGGACATGCGCGCCGATTGGGCAAAAACCGATGCTTTTGTCATCTTTTGTTTGTGTACGCCAGCGCATTGATGCAAGTGCGTAACGCGCCGCTGGCTTTTGCTCTCAATACCCTTATGGCCCGTCATAGCAACAGCAAATGCACCAGTTTTTTGACATCTTCTGCACGGCGGGCATCGATTTTTTCCACGGGGAAAATTTGCCCGCGCTGGGCTAAAACTTGTTTGTAATCAGATAGTTTAATCCGATTGGATACATCGCAACGGGTGATGCCAATCACCACATGGGTGCGCTGAATAAATTGGGCGAACGCATCTAAATAGGTGTGCATGTCGTTCAGCGGGTCAGGGCTGGCGTTGTCCAAAAATAAAATCAAGCCATTGCCGCCTTTGGTTAAAATGGGCCACATGAATTCAAAGCGTTGTTGCCCGGGTGTGCCGTATAAGTGTACTTTGTGGCCGCCATCTAATGTCAGCGTGCCGTAATCCATGGCCACGGTGGTGGTTTTTTTGTCATGGCGAATGTGTCGGGATGACTTGACTTCGCTGTGTAACACTCTGTTTTCACTGATGCTACAAATGGCAGTGGTTTTACCCGCGCCCACGGGACCTGTGAAAATGATTTTACTGGGTTTTTCTGGATTAATCACCTTGACTTTCTCCGCTTGATTTTTTGTCAGCTAGCTTCTTAATGTATCGACCACATCAATCATGAATTCCATTTCTTCTTGGCCGATGGCATCCCAGCAGTCAAAACCAAGATTGTGCAACGCATCTAACCCCGTTGTTTGTTTGGGCATCTCCAATAAAGCTTGTTGTAAATTGGGCATTTTCGCCAGCATGTCAGGGTGAATCATTAAGGTGTGATGGATGATAAAAATTTGGCTTCTGACCAATGGCCGCAGTTGTTTGCGCACTAAATTAGACAAATGGTCATAGGCTTCAGTCAAGAAAAACCCCACATCCGCTTGACCTTTGATTAGATTTTTGGCAATTAAAATATAGTTTTCGCACAGAATGGGCCGAACATCGTTTTTATTTAAATCGGCAGGCTCTAACATGATCATCCCCATCATTTGTACGCTGGGGTCTTGGGTATAGGCGACGCGACAACCCATGTCCAATTCTTCTACGTTTTGCGCAAGGTGTTTGTTGGCCACTGCAATGAGTGCTTCATCGGTTTTTTTATGCGGACAAACCAAGGGTACAAAGTTTTTTTCCCGCATCAACACGCCCGCATCGTAGGGGTTGGCGTAAATCAGGTCGATTTTATTGTCGTTGATCGCTTGGCGTTGGCCACTGAAATCGTCGTATACATCAAAATGTACCGCTTGGCCAAAGGTTTTTTGTAGCCATGTATTGAAAATAAACCATCCTGACAGTTGTTCAGGATTGTAATCTGGACTGACGCTTAATTTATAAGACATGGTAAATACTCTTGTTATTGGCTTAAAATAAAGTGGGATAAAAGGTTTCACATTCATGTACTTTGGTACGCGAAGGTTTGCGGCGCACTGAAGTATAACTGACAATTTGGCCGTCACGAACATTGGGAATCACCGTGGCATACACCCAATAATACGCACCGTCTTTGCGTAAGTTTTTCACATAGCCAAACCATTTTTTGCCTTGTTCAATCGTATCCCACAAATCTTTAAACGCTGCGGGCGGCATGTCGGGATGGCGCAAAATATAATGCGGTGCGTCCATTAATTCCTCTGTGGAAAAACCTGACATATCAACGAATGATTGATTGACATGGGTGATGATGCCTGTAACATCGGTGGTGGAGACAATTAAACGTCCTTCAGGATAAGGAATTTCTTCTTGCGTGTATAATACCCGACGCGCTCTATTGTCTGCATAGGTTAAAACCGTTTCTTGATAGTCTCCTCTCATATCTTCTGGACGCATGTCTTTGAGTTCTTTCATAAAATATTCCTTTTTTGTTATGCCTTGCAGATAGCAAAGCAAATTGCAAAGATGAGGCTTAAAGTTTCAAATTAGCCCATGTGATGTTCAGCATCGGTTATTTTTCTTGTAAATCAGGATGATATGACAAATACATCAGGCCAAAATGAATCTTGCCTTTTCAATTAAAAACGGTACGGTAACAATTTAATATCGTCATTAAGCAAGCTTTACGCCCTCTGTTCAACACAATTTAAATTTCTTTTAACCACCATCAACCAGCCTTGGTTTTTGGCGCGTCTGTTATGGAGAATGGATTAAAATTTAAAATGGAATGGATATTGCCCTTTCGTACACTATTCAATTCCCAAGACAAAGGAGATTAAACCATGGAATTAGATAGAATGTTATTGGGTGTGCTAGAAAGCTTAAAAAGCACATCCGTTGATATTGAAGCGGCGGCGGTGTTGTCTGTTGACGGCTTGACAATGGCCTCTATTTTACCTTCTGATTTAAACGAAGACCATGTAGGCGCGATGGGTGCCGCCATGCTGTCTTTGGGCGAGCGCACGGCCCAAGAACTTCAACGCGGCAGTTTGGAACAAGTGTTAATAAAAGGCCAAAAAGGTTATGTCATCATGACCAGTGCAGGTGAAGAAACTGTTTTAGCTGTCTTGGCCAAATCTTCTGCTAAACTCGGTTTAATCTTTTTTGACATCAAACGTGCCGCCAAGGAATTGGTTAAAATTTTAGATTAATTTATCAAAAAAATGTCCCAATCTGACAAACATTGTTTTGCTCAGATTACAACTTCAACTGTGATGTGCTAACCATGAAACCTAAAATAATCATACCTTTAACCCTAATCTTATTGGGCGGATTTTGCGTGATTGCGGCTTCTTGGTTAAGTCGGCACATCACCGAAGACCTTAGCCGTCAAGTAAAACAACTGTTTTATGACATGGAATTGCCGCAAGAAGCGGTTGCAGTGCAAGGCACCCAACTGCTGATTGACCAAGAAACCCTTAACCGCACCAAAGAAAAGGCTAAAAGCAACAATAACGCTGAACCCATTACACCACCGACTATAGACCGCACCACTGAAACCGAACCAGCCGCGCTACCTGACGCAGAAAAAGCGATAACACAAGCCACTGCCACAACAGCAGAACCTGAATTAAATGAAACCACAACTGAAGAACAGCAGACCACCGAGGCGGTACCAAAAGAAATCACAACCGCCCATGAACGGGCTGTTCCTGAAACCAACGAACTTGACACGGCAACGACAGAAACAGCCTCAGAGAACAACAGCCAGAGCGAAAAAATAAAACCTGAAACCATACCGCCTGTTATCAACGAAACAGTTCAAACCACCGCCGACCAAAGCCAAGACAGCTTATTACAAGCAGAAATCAACCGCTTGTTTAGCCATGAAAAAATTGAATTTGAATTTGAAAGCACCCATTTAACCGAAGCCAGTGAAATATTGCTCAATGAATTGGTCAAACTCCTCAATCAATATCCCGCCGCCTTGATCGAAATCGCAGGCCATTCCGATGCCCGAGGTAATCCCCAATTTAACCAAAAACTAAGCCAACACCGTGCCGAAATTATTTTAGAATATATATATAAACAAGGCATTGAACGCCATCGATTGACCGCCATGGGCTATGGTGACAGCAAACCTTTGATTGCTGATGCAAAAACCCCAGAACAACACCAAACCAATCGGCGTATCAGTTTCACCCACCGCAAGGAAAATTAAAGTGGACACACTATTTCAACAACTTTTAGGTTGGTTTTTAGCCAGTGCAGGCTTGGGATTTGCTGCGGGCGGATTGGTTATGCACTTGTTTTCCCAACAAAAATTACACCATCTGCAAAATGAACAACAACAGCATAAAATTCAATCAAAGCGACAACAACAAGCCTTAGATGATAAAGAATATATGATTCAAGAACTTAAAATGGAATTGGACCGCTGTGAACAACAAACCACAGCAAAACAAAATCAAGAAAGCGATTGCAGTGGTTATCAAATCAAAATTGCCCAACTGGAAAAAGCGTTATTGGATGTACTGAAAAATCGCCAAGCAGAATAAACAACTGCAGTTAAACGCTTGTTTAAACGCAAAAAAACCAGCAAGCCCAAAGGTTTGCTGGTTTTCTGTTTCACTCAATCGTCAGTGATTAATGTGCGCCAGATTTGAATAATTTGGATTTGTCAACCAAATCAACGTGTTTGCGTTTGAAGCAAGTCCATTTTTTGGTTTCTTTGTCATAAATGGAGTTGACAAAGCAATGCCAGTTTTCTTCATCCACGAAGTTTTTGTCTGCGCGGTAGTAGAAACCGGGGTAACGGCTTTCTTCGCGGAACTGGATGTGTTTCATGTGGGCTTCGGCAGTCAAGATGCGGTGGTAATTTTCCCATGCACGCAATAATTCGTGTAGGTCTTTGGCACGCATTTTTGCTGCGTCTTCTTTCAACATTTCCAATTTTTCTTCGGCAACTTTCAACATTTCAGCGTTGGTAATGTAGTAAGTCGCAACACCTGCAACGTATTCGTCCATGATTTTTTGTAAACGGAACTGCAACATTTTTGGTGTGATGTAGTTGGGGTTTACGTCAATCGCGGTGGAATAGTTTTTAAATTCCATGAAAGTGCGAACAGGTTTGTAGATTTCTTCAACCAATTGATCCACTGGGGTGTCTAATTCTGGTTTCCAATCAGCGTTGTCTAAGCAGAATTTAACCATGGATTTAGCCGCCATACGACCTTCAGCGTGCGAACCTGATGAGAATTTATGACCCGATGCGCCCACGCCGTCACCTGCGGTGAACAGGCCTTTAACAGTGGTCATACTACGGTAGCCCCAGTTCCATCCAGATGGCAAGTGTGCAGGTACGCCCGCTTCCGCTTCTTCAGTTGGCGCGCCAACGTCGGTAGGACCTGAAACCCAAATACCACAACAACCTGAGTGTGAGCCTAACAAGTAAGGTTCGGTTGGCATTAATTCAGAGTTCTTTTTCTCTGGCTCAATGTTTTCACCGACCCAAATACCGCATTGGCCAACGCACATGTCAAGGAAATCTTCCCAAGCTTCTGCTTCCAAATGTTTGACTTCGCGTGGGGTCAATACTTTTTTCAAGTTAGCCAAAGCGGTGACGGTGTCCATGTAGATTGGGCCACGGCCTTCTTTCATTTCTTTCAACATCAAGTGGTTACGCAAGCAAGAGGCAGGAACGGCGGCTTTACCATAAGGAGGGTAGTCGTCCAACATCGCTTTGTTGCGATCCATGTAAACTTCACCAAAAGCGTTGGTGGCTTTGGCTTTGAATAACAAGAACCACGCGCCCACAGGGCCGTAACCGTCTTTGAAACGGGTGGGTACGAAGCGGTTTTCCATCAGCGTTAATTCAGCACCTGCTTCAGCGGCCATGGAATAGGTTGAACCTGCGTTCCATACGGGATACCAAGCGCGGCCTGTGCCTTCACCCACGGAACGTGGACGGAAGATGTTGACACAACCACCAGCGGCCAACAAGCAAGCTTTGAATTTGTAAACGTGTACGGTATTTTCACGCACGGAGAAACCAACAGCACCTGCAACACGGCCTTTGTCGTTTTTGTCATTGACTAATTTAACGATGAAGATACGTTCTTGGATGCGGTCAGAAGTCATGGCTTTTTTGGTGGCTTCTGCAACAATCCATTTATAGGATTCACCGTTGATCATGATTTGCCATTTGCCAGAGCGCACAGGTTTGCCGCCGTCTTTCAATGGTGTCATGCCTTTAGAGCCGTCAAAACGTTCGCCGTTTTCGTCGGTTTTCCAAATGGGCAAGCCCCATTCTTCAAATAAGTGTACGGATTCATCCACATGGCGGCCTAAGTCGTAGGCCAAATCGTCACGGGTAATCCCCATTAAGTCGTTGGACACCATACGCGCATAATCGGCGGGGTCTTGTTCCGTGCCGATGTAGGTATTGATCGCGGATAAACCTTGTGCCACAGCACCCGAGCGATCTAAAGCGGCTTTATCAACCAATTTAACTTTTAAGTCTGTGCCTTCAATCCAGCGCATGATTTCAAAACCAGCACCGCAACAGGCCATACCACCACCGATTAACAGGATGTCAACTTCTTCTTCGATAACGTCTGGATTTCCAAATTCAGCCATTCTCTTTATTCCTTAAATGTTTGTTAATATTAAACCAAAGCGCAACTGATTATAAGTTGATGAGTTCGCTGCGGTTGCCTACACGATAACCATTTTCTTGGCAGAAGAAACCGGGTTCTTCAATTTTACTCATGTCAGCGGCGGGTTTGCCAGCATAAGGATCGATAGAACCTTCTGGTGTGGTACGAATAGGGAATTTGAAACGTTTCATGGTGCCGTTACGGAATTTAATCGTCCACATGATGGAGTCAGTACCGCGCAAAGGCTGAACAGAGCCGCCCAAAGGCACAACGTCAGCATAGTGACGGGCTTCTATCGCGTTTTGTGGACAAATTTTAACGCAAGAATAACATTCCCAGCATTGTTCGGGTTCTTGGTTGTAGGATTTCATTGCATGACCGGTATCAGAACCGTCTTTGTCCAATTTCATTAAGTCATGCGGGCAGATATACATGCAAGCTGTTTTATCTTGACCTTTACAGCCATCACATTTATCAGTACGTACGAATGTAGGCATTGTTCAGAGTCTCCTCGTGGGTTACTGTGGCGGGAACAAAAAGTTCCAAAGACGATAGTTCTATCTGCCAGCGTCCATCAGGAGGATGACAGATAAAAGACCCGCATACATTAATCCCTCTCGCATATTAAGCCAAGCTAATATATTCTGGCTAAATATAAAATAATTCTATTAAAAATAAATAAGATGAATGAAGCCGCAGTGGCCAGCAAAAAAAACAAAGGGCGTTAATCTACTAACCCTCTCATTTTTAATAAAAAATACCCCATTTTACCCACTAAAAAGCTACAATTCTTGCTAATTTTTTAGGTCTAAAAAGTGCGCTGACATTGACAAAAAATTGTTAAGTGAATAAAAAATAAAGAAGAAATGCCCTAGATGATATTAACCAAAAACCCTAATTTAAGCACAGGTTGGGTGTCTGATGCCAAGGCGATAGACTACAAACAACGCGCCAATTTGTTGATAAAAAAGACATTTTCATCAGGCAAACCCATGCTGATGCGCAAATGTTGCGGCAGTCCATAATTGGCGACAGGACGGACAATCACACCGTGTTGCAACAGTTTTTGATAAAGTGTTTGGGCATCTTGTTGAAAATCAACGCAAATAAAATTACCCACGGATGGAATAACAGAAAACCCCATGCTTTCAATGGCTTGACTTAAATAAGCCCTGCCTTGCTGGTTGAGTTCGATTGCTTTTTGCAAATGCGCACCGTCGTCTAAGGCGTTTTCTGCCGCCAATAAAGCCAAACTGTTGACATTAAACGGCTGGCGCACGCGATTGAGCAAATCGGCGATGTCGGGATGAGACAGCGCGTAACCGACGCGCAAGCCTGCCAAACCATAGGCTTTGGAAAACGTGCGGGTGATGATGAGGTTGGGAAAATCGGCCAACCATGGCAAGCTGTTGGGATAATCAGGTTCGCTGACATATTCAACATAAGCTTCATCCAATACCACCAAAATCGTGGCAGGCACTTGATGCAAAAAATTGTGCAATGCGTGTTGAGTCAACCATGTGCCTGTCGGATTGTTGGGGTTGGCAATGAAAATCACTTGGGTGTCGGTTTCAATTGCCGCCAGCATTGCGCTCAAATCGTGTCCCCAGTCTTTGGCCGGCACGACAATCGCACGCGCCCCAATGGCTTGTGTGATGATGGGATAAACGGCAAACGCATATTGGCTGAACAAAGTGCTGTGTTGTTCATTGGCAAACGCACGCGCAATCAGCTCCAACACGTCGTTGGAGCCATTGCCCAAGGTGATTTGTTGTGGGCTGAGCTTTAATTTAGCCGCCAATTGGGCTTTGAGGCGAAAACCATTGCTGTCGGGATAACGGGCAAGGTTTTCAGCCGTGCAAGCATTTTTCAGCGCATTCAATGCCTTGGGGCTGGTTCCCAATGGATTTTCGTTGGAAGCCAATTTGACCACCTGTTTTAGACCGTATTCACGTTGCACTTCTTCAATCGGTTTACCCGCTTGATAGGGTTTGAGCTGTTGCACGCCTGCATTGGCGATCCTAAAAAAATCAATAGCCATGGCTGTTCCTTGTGATGATGCGTTGTTCGGTCAAAATGGCATTTAACCCCACATCCCAACGTTGTGCGGTTAAATGCGACACTTGTTGAAAACTGTGCGCCACGCCGATGAGTTTGGGGGCTTGGCGGTTAAAGCGGTGTTTATAAGCGGCCAAGGTGTAATCATAAAAGCCGCCGCCCATGCCCAAACGGTTGCCATAAGCATCAAACGCAACCAAGGGCATGAGAATAATATCCAATTGTTTCAGACTGATAGGGCGTTTGTTGCGGGGTTCTAAAATACCCAAGCGATTGGCGACCAGTGGCGTTTGTGGCGTATAAGCGACAAACAGCAATTGGCGTGGTTTGATTGAATGTAAACAAGGTAAATAACAATGGCGTTGTTTGCGCCACAAATAGCGAATCAGCCGCGATAAATCGGCTTCTCCCGCTTGTGCCAAATAAATTCCAATGTGTTTTGCTTGTTGTAAGTTGCGATGCAGACAAAAATGATTGCGTATTGCTTTGGCGTGCTGCGCTTGCTGTTGTGGTGTTAAATTACGCCGTTGTTGGCGCAGGCTTTGACGCAATTGCTGGCGAGATGATGGATACATGCAAGACGGGAATAAAGATTGCCTGTGCCGTTGTTGATATAAAAGCGTCTCTCACACTGTTTGCTTCTTTGTGTCGAACCCTGTGGTTCAGGTGGGCTCTGCAAAAAGCACGACAGGCTTTCCACTCACGGTGGACTTGCACAAAGTGCCTTTATTCAGCTCCCTACAAAGATGGAATAGGTTCAAACAATTAAATAGGGCAAACAGTGTATTTAACGAGAGACACTACAAGACCAGACTAACAAATTTAGCTGGTTTTCGCCAGTGCAATTTCGACCTTTTTATGCAAATCCTGTAACTTTTGTGAAATTTGCGCATCCAGCATTGCATTTTGCGGTTTATTTTGTAATAAATCGTGGACGATGGTTAAAGCGGCGATGACGGCAATGCGTTCCGTGCCTAAAATTTTGCCCGAGTTGCGCACTTCGCGCATTTTTTGATTGAGATAATCCACTGAAGCCAACAATTCCAACCGTTCTGATTCTGGGCAAGCAACCACGTATTCTTTATCTAAAATGCGCAAAGTTAAAGGTTGGCTGCGTTGGCTCATAAATGCGCTTCCATGCGTTTAATACGCACAATCATCGCCTCAATGCGTTCTTTTGCCGCTTGGGTTTTTTTCTCTAAATCTAAATTTTTCTGTTTTAATTGTTGATTTTGCTGGTGTAATTGATGACAACGTTGAATTAAAGTATCGATTTTCGCCTCTAATTGTTCTAATTCAACGATGTTCATAAATTATAGATCATCAAACAATTCATCATTGCTGATCGCTTCGCCTTCGGGAATTTTACCATCGTTGACCAAAGCATCACGCCGTTGTAAAAACGCATTGCGCACAAACAAATAAGGGTCGGTGGCGGCCGTGTGCAATACTTTTTCCGCGCTGAGCAAACCCGCACGGGTGTCGATGATGTCAACAAAATTGGTGGAACCATACAATAAATTGCGATGCGAAACCACTTGGGTATATAAGCGTGGGTCAAAGTTTCTGTCCACCAGCAAGCCTGTCAAATCACGGAAATTGCTTGCGCCTAGCAAGGGGACGACCAAATAAGGCCCTTTTGGTATGCCCCAATAGCCCAAGGTTTGACCAAAATCTTCGTTGTGTTTAAGAAAGCCTGCATTGCTGGCCACATCAAAAAAACCAAATAGGCCAATGGTGGTATTTAACACAAAGCGACTGGCATCCGAAGCCGCTTGCACCATTTTGAATTGCAGTACATCATTGATGGTCACCACCACATCGTCAATATTGCTAAAAAAATTGCTGATGCTGGTGCTGAAAAAGTCAGGCAGTAATTTATCATACAATTCGGCCACGGGTTTGACAACGGCTTTGTCAATGTCGTCGTTAAGCATATAAACGCCACGGTTAAAGCCTTCAAAGGGGTCAGCATTGTGATTTTGACTGTCATCGACAGGGGCGGTGATACACCCTGAGAGCAAGAGCGGACTGAGGACAACCGCTAATAAAAATGTTCTTATTTTGGTTTTAGTTGGCATAAGCTTGACTCTTTTATACTGATTCGCCTACCTATCAGATGAAAAAAACCCCGATTTTAGCGATTATCTTATGACAGGGCAAGTATTGATTAGGGCAGTTAAAACAAACAGCACAAGCCGTTTGGAACGACGAATTAAGCTAAATATATGCCAATTGGATTTTAAGAAACAGGACTTAGCAGTTGACCCACAAAATAAAGCTTTGTTGGGTCAACTGTCGGCACAAATTAACGTTTGGAGTATTGTGTGCCTTTGCGTGCTTTGTGTAAGCCAACCTTTTTCCGTTCAACTTTACGGGCATCACGGGTAACAAAACCTGCTTTACGCAATGGCGGACGAAGTGTTTCATCATAAGCCATTAAGGCGCGGGTGATACCGTGACGAATTGCCCCTGCTTGACCTGTATTGCCGCCGCCTTTGACTGTGACATTGATGTCGAAATTTTCCAACATATTAACCACTTCTAAAGGCTGACGCACAACCATGCGTGACGTTTTACGCCCAAAATAAGCGTCTAAGCTTCGGCCATTGACCGTGATATTGCCATTGCCTGCACGGATAAAAACACGGGCGGTTGAACTTTTGCGCCGACCTGTCCCATAATATTGTGTGTCTGCCATAATAATGATTACCGATTAAATACTTAAGGTGATGGGTTGTTGGGCGGTATGCTGATGCTCAGAACCTGCATAAACTTTTAATTTGCGAAACATATCGCGCCCCAAAGGCCCTCTGGGTAACATCCCTTTCACCGCTGTTTGAATAATTTGTTCAGGGGCTTTGGCTTGTAACTTTCTGAAATTGATAGATTTCAACCCACCAGGATAGCCAGAATGGTGATGGTACATTTTATCATCGGTTTTACGACCTGTGACGCGAATTTTTTCTGCATTGATAATCACAATATAATCGCCCGTATCCACATGCGGGGTATATTCTGGTTTATGTTTGCCACGTAAACGTCTGGCCACTTCAGTTGCTAACCGACCTAAAACGGCATTTTCAGCATCAATAACAAACCAATCTCTTTTTACTGATTGCGGTTTTGCGCTAAAGGTTTTCACTCGCGGGTACTCCGTGTGTCAAGATAGTTTTCCCGCGTTAAACGGCTTGAAAACTTTGAATTAAAACGAATTAAAAAGGCCGCGATTTTATCGGCTATAATGAAACTTGTCAAGATGCAAACGGCCATCTTTTTATTCATGGATGAACTGCTGTTAAATTATAATCAATTCAGCCACTTGTTGTTGCATAGGATCAATCAACTGCTGTGTAGTTTGTAGTTCTTGGCGAATGGCTTGGTTATCTTGTTGTAAACGTTGATTTTGTTCCTGTAGCGCATTAAATTGTTGCCAAAATATTTATGCCAACCCACAATCTATCCCATCAAATGATTTCTTTAGCGTTAAATATCGGGTATTGCGCGAAAACGGCGGTTGGGTATGGATGATCAGCCGTGGCAAAGTGGTGGCCAGAGATGACCAAGGTCACGCTGAACGCATCGTGGGCATTCAATCTGACCTGACAGAGCGTGAATTGGCCACATTAATTTATCAGCATTCCAACCAAGCGATGTTTGTCACCGACATCAACAACATTATCAGCATCAACCCCGCCTTCACCGCCATAACAGGTTATCAAAAATCGGAAGTCATGGGCCAAAACCCACGCATTTTTGCTTCAGGCCAAGATGACAAAAAATATTACACCGCTTTATGGCAAACGATCAACAATACAGGCCAATGGCAAGGCGAATTGTTCAACAAACGTAAAAACGGCGAAGTGTATCCCGCTTCATTCACCATCAATACGGTATTCAACTGGCGCAATGGCAACAAGAACAGATTCAATTGCAATTGAGCATCAATATTTCACCGTTGCAATTTCAGTCTAAAAACCACCTCAACCAGTTATTGCGTTGTGCCAATCAAAAAGCACTGGCTTGTTGTGTGATTGAAATCACCGAAGGCTTGTTGATGGCCGCTGAAGCGCATGTATTGCAACAGTTGGCCCAACTACAACAAGCAGGCATTGCCGTGGCGTTGGATGATTTTGGCACAGGTTATTCTTCGTTATCGTATTTGAAAAAATTTCCGATTGATTACATTAAAATTGACCAATCGTTTATCAAAGAATTGCCCAACAGCAATCATGACCAAGCGTTGTGCGAAGCGATCATTGTCATGGCAAAAAAAATGAAGATTCAAGTGATTGCCGAAGGCATTGAAACGCTTGAACAATATCAACTATTGAAACAAATGGGCTGTGATTACACCCAAGGTTATTATCATGCCAAGCCTTTACCCGCGCAGGCTTTGGTTCAATGGGTCAGGCAAAATAATTCAATTGCTCAAACGTTGGATCATCGCTTAAAACAGGCTTGAATTTCTGTCCACGCAAAGCCGCGATTGAGCAAAAACCGCGCTTGTTTTTGCCGTTCGGCAGGGTTTTGCGGCAAAGTTGCACCAAAATGCTGTCGGCAAGCTTGTGCGGCCAAATCCGTCCATTGGGTTTGATAAACGGATAAACTTTGCTGAATCAATGGGTTACTGATGCCGCGCTGTTGCAACGCATGGGCAATTTTTATTCTGCCATCGCCTTTGGCCACGCGGTATTCACAATACAATTCAGCAAAACGGCCATCGTTCAGATAATTTTTGGCCACCAATTGCAAAATCACTGCTTCAATCTCTGGCCAAGCATAGCCTTTTTGCGCCAATTTTTGGCTTAACTCATGCGCGCTGTGGTCACGTTGCGCCAAAATGCTCAACGCTCGTTGAAAAATAGCCATTAAAATTGATAACTTAAGCCCGTACGAATGGAAAAAATGTGTTCATTGATGCTGCCTTCAGAGCGGTCGAGTTTGTCATAAAAATAGCTGTGGCGAAACAAACCGATTTCATATGCCCAGCGGTCCTTAAGCGGGGCTTTCCAATGCAGGCTTAAGCTCGCGCCCGTGGCATTGCCTCGGGTGGTGGGGATGTTGGATTGTTTATAACTGGCACGCATCCAGGCAAAACCTGCGCTGAACGACAACATTCCGCCGCCAATCGGCCACGCCGCGCCTGCACCCACAAAAGGCCCTTTGGCGTTTAAACGAATAAAATTGCCGCGTAAATCAGAGCTGTTCAACGCGGTGATGGCCGTTTCGCCTATTTTGTAGCCAGAAAACACGCTTAAGGTTGGGTTGAGGGCATAACCAAAAGACAATGAGCTGTCTTTGCGTTCAAAAGTGACGGTGTTGGCCACCAAATTGGTGGTGCGCTCTTCGGTTGGACGGACATTTTTTTCAGTAAAAACATGGCTATAGAAATTTTTATGGGTGGTGGTCAGCCCAAAACCCAAGGACAATACATGGCCTTCAACCCCTGTTACCCCTGCCGTATAGTCAAAATTGCGGTAAGCGGTGTAAATTTTAGGGGCAAAATGCCATGGCTCATCCGCCCAAACCCCTGTTTGACATAACAAAACTACCCAGCCCCAATATAAGCGCGTCACTGTCATGATGTTCCTTGTTGAAAAATAAGGGTAAACACACTGCCTTGGCCTTCAACGCTGTGAATATGCAGTTTGCCGCCCAATTGACCTGCGGCATGTTTGACAATTGCCAAGCCCAAACCTGTGCCACCATTGGCGCGTGAGCGGCTTTTATCCACCCGATAAAAACGTTCAGTCAAGCGGGGAATATGGCGGGCGGCAATGCCTGCGCCACGGTCTTTGACCGCGAACAACAGTTTGTTGTCAGCGACAAACCAGCGAATCACAATCGGCGTTTTGGCTTGACTGTAGTGTACCGCATTGAGGATTAAATTAGAAAAAGCCATGTACAATAATTTTTCATTGGCCTGAAAATGGCGGGGCGCGGTCAAATCCAAATGAAATTGATGTTGTTTATCAGCACTGATCAATTGGGCTTCTTGAATCAGGGTATGCAGTAATTTTTCCATATCCACGGCTGTTTTTAGCCATTTTTGGGGGTTTTCAATATGAGACAACTCTAATAAATCATTGATAATCAATTCCATACGTTGACTTTGTTGATACATCAATTGAAAATATCTTTGCCATTCTGGACAAGCAGGGTTGTGGATAAAATTGTCTAAAAAACCGTGAATGACGGTCAGCGGCGTGCGCAATTCATGCGAGGCATTGGCCACGAAATCTTTGTGAATACGGTCTAAATAATGGGTACGGGTGACATCACGCGCCAACAACAAATAATCCTTTTTTTTATTTTTCAACGCTATGATATATAAGGATAAAACTTTGCGTTTGTTGTTGGGGATTTCTAAAATTAACGGTTGACGATAATCGTGTTGCGCCAAATACTGTTGCAACACGGGGTGCGATACCACATCGGTCAACAACGCGCCCGCTTGTTGTGGCCAATCAAGCCCCAGCAAATAACAGGCTTTGGGATTGCACCATTGCATTTCTCCTGTGGTTTTATAGACCAGCATCCCATCGGGCCATACTTCCGCCGCTTGATACAATTGGCGATAAAATTGCGCCACTTGGCGTTTTTTCTGGTCATGGCGTTTTTTCAGCCACAAAAGTTGCTGGCTGATATGGGTCAAAAAATCGCCCAAAAACGGCACAGGAAAAGCAGGCGGTTCGGTTTTCATTTTTGACTGTTGCCATCCGCGCAAAAAACGCAACACCCAAAAAGTTTGCCAGCCCCCTAACAACAGCAACGCCAGCGCGAAATAAAAGCCCCATTGTCTGTTCCAGAGCAACAACACGCTTGTTATTACTAATAACAACAAGAGCTTACGTTGCTGTCGCACCAAGCGAGCAAAGATTTTATGGCTTAGCGGTTCTAAAGCAATAGCCTTCACCCCAGACGGTGTGCAACAGTTGGTCATGTCCACTGTCAGCCAAAATTTTGCGCAACCTGCGAATGTGAACGTCGATGGTACGCTCTGTTAAATAAACAGTGTTGCCCCAAACTTTGTCCAACAATTGGTTGCGGCTGTAGGTACGGTCGCTGTGGCTCATCAAATACCACAACAAACGAAATTCAGTGGGGGCTAATTTCAGCGGTTGATTAAAGGCAAAGGCTTGATATTGCTGTTTTTCTAAGCGCAAGCCTGCGATTTCCAACACAGGGTGCATCACATCAGGCGCGGTGCGGCGCAACACCGCGTGAATACGGGCAATCAATTCTTTGCTTGAAAAGGGTTTGGTGACATAATCATCCACGCCAACATTCAACCCGCGCACTTTGTCGGCTTCTTCAGCGCGAGCAGTCAATAAAATAATGCCCATGTCTTTGTATAACGGGTCATTTTTCAAGATTTTCGCCCACGCCAAACCACTTTGTTCGGGCAACATCCAATCCAATAAAATTAAATCAGGTGTATAATCAAGCAATTGGCGTTTGGCGGCGGCCACGCTTTCAACCCCAGAACAGTCAAAACCCGCGCCGTTGAGGGTAAATTCAAGCGTGTCTAAAATGGCGCGTTCATCATCAACCGCTAAAACTTTAATAACCTTGTTCATAATCACTCTTTATGGCTTTTCATCACCCGCTGTTTTTCTCGTCCCCAATCGCGGTCTTTTTCCGTGGCACGCTTGTCATGTTGTTTTTTGCCCGTGGCCAGCGCAATTTCCAGCTTGGCTTTGTTGCTTTTGCTCCAATACATCGCTGTCGGAATCAACGCCTGCCCTTTGCGTTCCACTGCGCCGATGAGAGTGTCCAATTGTGCGCGATGTAACAACAACTTACGGGTGCGTTGCGGGTCGGGTATAATATGGGTGGATGCAGTGGCCAATGGCGTAATCAATGCGCCAAATAACCACGCTTCATTGTTTTTAATCAAAATATAAGCATCGCTCAATTGCACTTTTTTCGCACGCAAACTTTTCACTTCCCATCCTTGCAACATCAATCCCACTTCAAAACGCTCCAATAAAAAATAATCAAAACGGGATTTTTTATTTAACGCAATGGTATTGGACAAGGTTTTAGATTTTTTCGCTTGTGCCATAATAAAACTCACATAATTCAACACGTTTTATTGTACAACAGTTCAAAGCAGATGAATCTACAAAAATTTCACTGCAATAAAAATTCTGCCGCTTAACACACTTGCGCCATGTTGTCGCTTTGTGTGAATATGCGGTTGTGTGCAATAAGCCTTTGATACGCAACACATCGTGACCCCGCAAGCCCGTGATTTGGCGCAACCAATAATCGACTTTGACCAAATCGACAGGGACAAAACGTTGCAAACAAAACTGCGCAATGCCGTGTAAATCATGGGTTTTTGAAACTTTAGGCGGTATCCATTGATGGCTGGGCCGATCAAACAATTGTTGCGCGTTGGGTGTGTCGCTTTGGTCAACACCATGTGTTGCGCCAACAACAATTATTTAACCGTAACAACCTGTTGTTTTAACTGCTGTTTAATATACAATGCATCCACAGTGACGATTAAATTATCCACCCGATAATGTTGGCGTAAAAAAGCATCGGTGAAAAACGTATATAAAATTGGCGCAGGATCAGCTAACCCACTGGTTTCAATCACAATTTGTTCAAAAAAAGGCACTGAACCCGCTTGGCGTTGCAGATAAAGTTGTTCCAACCGTTGATACAAATCGCCGCGCAATTGACAACACAAACAACCGCCTGCCAACAACACCAAATCTTCTTTGACATGTTCGACCAACAAATGATCAATGCCGATATCGCCAAATTCATTGATAATCATCAAGGTACGCGCCAACGGTTGTTGGTGCAACAAACGGTTGAGCAATGTGGTGAAACTTGACAGAGCGAAAACAAATCATTATTAATGATGCAATAACAAAAGGAGTTCCTTATGAGATATAAAGACAGTGGTGTTGAATGGTTGGGG
>DYSU01000049.1 GCA_020726335.1 Thiomargarita sp.
CGAATCACCATTAACCCCAAACGATGCTCTGGGCCAGGGTTTTTATTGCTTTTATCGGAAAAAGTTTGGCACACATGGCTGACTAAACTGGTTTTACCCACGGCAAAATCACCGACCATGCAACATGTTTTGCGTCATGTTGCGCTCAAGAATGGATCACAAATTGATTGCCACCCGCTTGTTTGGCTAAATACATGGCATTGTCCGCATTTTTTAATAAAACATCCATGTCTTCACCGTGTTCGGGATAACAGGCGATACCGATGCTGGCGGAAATTGTATGGTGATGGATGGAGAGTTTTAACGCCACTAAAATTTTTTTTGCCACGGTTTCTAATCCAATAAAATCATTGGTTTCTGGCAAAATCACGGTGAATTCATCCCCGCCAATTCTGGCCGCGCTGTCTGAAGCACGAATGCTTTGTTTTAATTTAGTGGCCACTGTACGCAACACTTGGTCACCCCTGTCATGGCCTAAATGGTCGTTGACCCCTTTGAAACCGTCTAAATCAATGAACATCAAGCCCAAACGTTTGCGCTGGCGTTTGGCTTGTTGAATGGTTTGATTCAAGCGGTCGGTGAACAAATTGCGGTTGGGTAAATCGGTCAATAAATCATAATTGGCTTGATGAATAATCACCGCTTCTGCCCGTTTACGTTCAGAAATGTCATGAAATACACCGATGTAATAATCGGTGTTTTGTCTGTTATCGTGCAATATGTTGATGGACAAAAATTCGGGAAAAATTCGGCCATTTTTGTGTTTGTTCCACACTTCACCTTGCCAAGTGCCTTCAGTTTGCAATTGTTGCCACATTTGCCAATAAAAATCATGGTCATGATAACCTGATTTCAGCAGGGCGGTTTTTCTGCCCAACACCTCTTCACGGTTATAGCCCGTAATGGCGGTAAATGCTTTATTAATATCAACAATTCGCAAATGTTCATCGGTAATCATCACCCCTTCAGACAAGTGCATCAACACGGTATGCCCCAATTGCAGTTGTTCTTGCAACCGTTTCAATTTCAAATGGGTGACCACTCGCGCCAAAACTTCTTTAATTTCCAATGGCTTGGTGACATAGTCAACCGCGCCGATGGCAAACGCATCGACTTTATCGCTGGCTTCCATCAACATACTCATAAAAATGACTGGAATATCCGCAGTTTGCGCTGATGCTTTCAAGCGGCGACAGGTTTCAAAGCCATCCATTTTTGGCATGACGATGTCCAATAAGACCAAATCCACGGCATGGTTTTCGACACAATCCAAGGCTTCTTGGCCATCGCTTGCGCTAACCACATGAAATCCTGAATGTTTTAATACGGTGCTTAATAATAAAATATTGGTTTGGTCATCATCAACCACCAATGTTGTGGCGGGAAATACATTGATATTGTTAAACATAACGGCTCGCAAAACAAGATGCACATTAAGGTAAAATAATTAAACGGTTGTTATGCAGGCAGTGCGAACCAAATTATATGCCAGATTGTTTTTTAAGCGAAATTTGAGGCTCTGGGCGACTGAACAAAAAGCCTTGCACCATGTCACACTGTTTGGTGGCCAATAAATTCAATTGCGCCCTGTTTTCAACACCTTCGGCGACAACTTTTAAACCCAGAGCATGTGCCATCGCAATGATGGCCGTGACCAAAGCTTGGTCTTCGGGTTTTTGTTCCAGCTCCATGATAAACGAACGGTCGATTTTAAGGGTGTCAAACGGAAAATTGCGTAAATAACTGAGCGAAGAATAGCCTGTGCCAAAATCATCCATCGACAGGCGGATGCCCAAATCGCGTAAATCTTGCAATGCGGTTTTGATGTTGCTCTGGGGCGCAAGCAACAAGCCTTCGGTCACTTCCAATTCCAATTGTCGCGGATTAAAGCCTGTTTCCTTTAAAATATCGCTGACCAATTGCGGAAAATAGCCCCGACGAAATTGTTGCGGCGAAATATTGACCGCCAAGAACAAAGGCTGGGTAAGTTTTTGATTCAATTCTTGAAAATAAACACAGCTTTGGTGCAACACAAATTCACCTATGCTTTCAATCAAACCGCTTTGCTCCGCCAAACCGATGAATTCATCAGGCGCAACTTTGCCCAACTTGGGGCTGTGCCAACGCAACAGGGCTTCCGCACCCAAAACCGTGTGGGTTTTGACATCAACAATCGCTTGATAATGCACTTTCAATTCATTGCGCTCCAACGCATGGCGCAAATGGTGTTCCATAACCATGCGCCGTTTGATGTTAAGGTTCATCGCCTCATTGAACAAGTGATAATTATTGCGCCCTGCGTGTTTCGATTGATACATGGCGGCATCGGCGTTGCTCAACAAACGCTTGTCATTGTCGCCATCATCGGGGCTGACGGCAATGCCAATGCTGGCGGTGATGACCATTTCCATGTCAGAAATCACAATCGGCCTGCTGAACGTGGCTAAAATGGTTTCAGCCACTTTAATCGCGCTGTCGATTTGCTTCAATTCTGCCAAAATCACCACAAATTCATCACCGCCCAAGCGACCGACCATGTCGGCTTCGCGCACACAACGGCGCAGGCGTTTGGCCGCTTCAACCAACAATTGGTCGCCGACATCATGCCCCAAAGTGTCGTTAATGGTTTTGAAATCATCTAAATCAATGAATAATAACGCCGTTTTTAGACTTTCGCGTTTATCTTTTGCAATCATATACCGCAAACGGTCTTGAATTAAATTGCGGTTGGGCAAATGGGTCAGATTGTCATATAAAGCTTGTTGCATAATCAACGCTTCATTTTGGCGCAATTGCAGTTGGTTTTTAACCCGCACCTTGACTGTTGCAGGGCGCACAGGTTTGGTTAAATAATCTGCGCCCCCAAGGTGAAAGCCCATTTCTTGGTCTTCGTCTTCGTTTTTGCCTGTGACAAAAATCACAGGGATGTCACGGGTATCGGGGTTGGTTTTTAATTCACGACACACTTGATAGCCGTCCATGTCGGGCATGGACACATCCAATAAAATGATGTCAGGTTTTTGTTGTTGTGCAATGCTTAACCCCATCACACCACAAAGGGCAAACAACACCCGATAATCGTCTTGCAAAATTTGATTGACAATTTCAATGCTGTCTAGGGCATCATCGACCACAAGAACCGTTGCCGTTTTCAATGTGTGTGACATGATGAATCTTGTTGTTCCATGAATTGTTTTAGTAAATTCAATGCTTGCGGATAATTTAATTGTTCAACCGCCTCGGCGATGGGTTGCAATCTCCTTTGCAAGGGTGAAGGCATGTGGTTAAACAAATGTTGCATCAATTTACGCGCATGTAAATCATTGTTATGTAATAAATTAACCAAAGTATGCAGTTCAGTGTCAACGGATAAATTTTCTTTTGGTTCGTTGGCCACGGTTGTTGTTTCTGTTTGTATCGGCAAGCGATTGATGGCTTCGACCACTTGGGTAAAATGCTGTTCAACCACCCGCCATTGTGCTTTACAACGGGCTGGGCTGGCATGGTTTTCCAACAATTGTTGTAACGCTTTCGCTTGTTGACACAACGGCATCATGGCCAAATTGCCTGCGCTACCTGCCAAGGTGTGCATGTCTTGTGCGGCGCGCACGAAATCGTTGTCTTCAATCGCTTGTTTGACGGCGTTGAGCAACAACTGATAGTGTTGCGGAAAGCGTTGCAATAATTTTTGATACAAAGCATGGTTGCCCATCACCCGCGCCAAACCATCGGCCAAAGCGATGCCGTCAACTTGGGCGGGCAACACAGCCACAGCACCGTCCGTTGAGTGTTCGCTGGGCAATGGAATGTTGAGCCAATGGCTGAGTTCATTCAACAATAAATTGACATCAATCGGTTTGGCCACATGGGCATTCATACCCGCCGCTTGGCATTTTTCACGTTCTTCTTTGAGCGCGTGAGCGGTCATGGCAATGATGGGAATGTCTTGCCCATCAGGCAGTTGGCGAATCTGGCGCGTGGCTTGATAGCCATCCATCACAGGCATTTGCAAATCCATTAAAATGGCGGCAAAAGCGCGGGGTTGTTTGGCCATGACGTTGACCGCCAGCGCGCCATTTTCCACGGCTTCAACCGCAAAACCATTGCGGGTTAAAATTTCGCTGGCGATTTGACGGTTGGTAAACTGGTCTTCAACCAATAAAATCTTGCGTCCTTCGCCATTGATGTGCGGGATGTGCAATGAGGTTTTGTTTTTGCGCCAATGGGCTTTGGGCAAGTTTTTGCCAAATACCGCCATGACAGTGTCAAACAGAAAAGAGGCGTTGACGGGTTTATGCAAATAGGCTTGAATATCCACGCGGGGTTTGGTTGCATTGTGGGCTTTTTGATACGCGCTGACCATGATAATCAAGGGCGGATTTTGTAAATTGAGGTGATTTCTGATGCGATCGGCGGTTTCTATGCCGTCCATCTCGGGCATCAGCCAATCAATCAGAATTAAATCAAAGGGTTGGTCATCTTGGTGGGCTTGCTGTAATACCTGCAATGCTTTTTTGCCTGAATCAACCGCCACATAATAAAAATTCAACGAAGCCAAAATTTCACTCAATACGCGGCGCGACGTTTCGTTGTCGTCCACCACCAACACCCGCAAGCCTTGCAAATCGGCGGGTACGACAAATAATTTTTCTTTATCAAAGGGTTGCAAGCCTAACACCACGGTGAAATGAAATTCACTGCCTTGATGGGGGCGGGTGGTGACGCTGATTTGGCCGTGCATGGCCTGCACTAAAAATTGACAAACAGTCAAGCCCAAACCCGTGCCACCATAACGGCGGGTGATGCTGGAATCGGCTTGTTCAAACGCTTCAAACAAGCGCGCCACTTGGGCTTCATCCATGCCAATGCCCGTGTCTTTGACATTAAAACCCAAGGTCACGGTTTGTTGTGCCATTTGCTCGACTTTGACGCTGATGAGGATTTCCCCGCGCTCGCAAAATTTAACCGCATTGTTGGCCAGATTGGTGAGAATTTGTCCCAAACGGGTGGGGTCACCCACCAAAGCGCGTGGCACATCCAACGGCACGGAAAACAACACTTCCAACCCTTTGTTTTGCGCGTCTTGCATTACAAAATCTGAAACAATATCAAAAACTTGGTCTAAATCAAACGGCAGATTTTCCAGCTCCAGTTTACGCGCTTCTAATTTGGAAAAATCCAACAAGTCGCCAATGATGCCGTTGACATGCAACATGGAACGGTGAATGGTGTGCAAATAATCGCTTTGTTTGCTGTTGAGCGGCGTTTGTTGCAACAGATACACCATGCCCGTGACCGCATTCAATGGGGTGCGGATTTCATGGCTCATATGGGCCAAAAATTCGGATTTGACCCGATTGGCACGTTCGGCTTCCAAGCGCGCCATGTCTAAATCGGCCATCATATTGAGCGACGCTTTGCGCGCATCGGTCAGTTCTTGCACCCGCTGTTTTAGCTCAAGTTCCGCTTGTTTGCGTTCAGTGATGTCGCGGATCACTTCCATTTTGGCATAACTGCCATTGTTGTTTTTAATCGGGGTGGCGACAATTTCATAATGGCGGTCATTGCTGTAAGTGGCTTGATAATGCACGGTTTTATTTTGGTGAATCACGGCATCCAGTTGGCAATGGCCACACGCTTGTTTTGACGCGGCGATGGTGCAATAGCACAACTGGCCTGTTTGTTCGCCAAACCAATCGACCATGATTTTGTTCATATAAAGGATGTGGTGGTGTTCATCGACAATGAACAAGCCTTCACCAATTTCGGCAATGCTGTTGACGATGGTGCGATAGCGCGCCTCACTTTCGCGTACCGCCAATTCCGCTTGTTTGTGCGCGCTGATGTCCAGCACAATGCCTGTTGAACGCAAAGGTTTGTCCTGCTTATATTCGGTTTCACAGCGTTCGTTGACATATTTAACCCGACCATCGGCCATCAATAAACGGTGTTCAATGTTATAAAGGCTTTTGTTGACCAAGGAGTAATGATAAGCGTGATCGACTAATTCACGGTCATCGGGATGAATGCAATCCATAAATGATTGATAAGAGGGCGAAGAGGTTTGTGGGTCAATTTCAAAAATGCGATAAACTTCCGCTGACCAATACAATTTAGGGTGAATTAAATCCAGTTCCCAACTGCCTAAATGGGCAATTTCCTGCGCTTGGTTGAGCAAATGTTCACTTTTGGCTAAAATTTCATCGGCTTGTTTGCGTTCGCTGATGTCTTGATGCGTGCCGCTCATCAACAGCGGTTGCCGCCGTGCTGTCCAACTGGATACCCGCCCACGGCTTTGAAGCCAAACCCAATGGCCGCTTTTGTGGCGCAGCCGATATTCACAATGATAATAGGGGGCGTGGCCATCAAAATGGTGTGCCAGCAGGCTTTTCATTTTGGGTAAATCATCCGGATGAATGTGTGTTTGCCATTTTTCAATGGACACGGGTTCAATTTCCGCAAGGGTATAACCCAGCATGTCCGCCCAACGGTTGTTGAGCAAAATATCGCCCGTTTGAATATTCCATTCCCACACCCCAACGCGGGTGCCTTCAATTACCTCCGACATGCGCCGATGTTCTTGTTCTAAGGTTTTTTGATAAGCCAGTGCTTTTGCTCTGGCACGCCACAACAATGCGATTGAAATCAATAACAACACGCTTATCAGGCAAAGCCAGCCATTATTTTTCACAGCATCAACAGACCCGCTTTGCACTTGAATGCTGTAGAAAAGCAAGCCAAACAAGCCCAACTGTTTGATTTTATTCATCAGTCATCCACTTTGTATTGGGCAGACGCGCCTTTTTCTTGTAACAGGGCGTTGATTTCCTGTTTCAATTCGCGCATTTTCAATTCGCGTCCCACGGCTAACCGATTGAATTGTTGTAATTCTTGTAATTGTTGTTTTAATAATTGTTGGGTTTTGATTTGTTCGCTGATTTCTTCAAACGTCACCACCACGCCTGTGATTTCGTTTTTTTCGATAAACGGGGTGGCGCGATAAATCACAGGAATACTTTGGCCGTCAGCACGCCACAAAATTTCATCATCCACATGAACGGGCTGGCCTGTTGTAATCACTTGATTCATTTTACAATCTTTGGACGAATAGGCCTGCCCCAACGCATGTGAATGGTGAATCAAGTTGTGCAACAGTTGGCCTACGACTTCTTCACTGCGTTGATACCCCAATAATTTGACTGCCGTTGGATTGCAAAAAGTACACAAGCCCGCTTTGTCCATGCCGATGATGCCTTCACTGGTGGAAGCCATCAACGATTGCCAAATCGCGCTTTGGGCTTCCAAGGTTTTTTCCATTTGTTTGCGCTTGGTGATGTCGGTGGCAATGTCACAAATCGCATAGGTTTTGCCTGCGGCGTTTTTCAGCGGGAATTTGACCGTCATATAAGTGTGCAAGCCCTCCTCTTGCAACAGGGTTTGTTCATATTCTATCGCTTGGTCAGCTTTGATCATTTTTAAATCAAAAATACGGTTTTTTATTTTATTTTCATTCAGATAAGCTGTGTTCGCTTCATTTTCTTCTGTGGATTTTTGATTGAGCAAAACTTCTGCACGGCGGTTGATGAAGACATATTCGCCGTCTAAATCTTTGACGGTCACCACCGATGGGGTGTTGTCAAACACCGCTTGCATCTGTTTGAGATAACGTTCAATTTCAGTTTGCATCTGCTGTTGGCTTTTTTTCCGTTGTTGTAACGCTTCGGCCATGGTGTTGAACGCTTTGATTAAATATTTGAATTCAGTGGTTTTAATTTCAGGCAAGTGAATAGCGTAATGGCCTTGGGTGATTTGCTGGCTGGCCGTTACTAAAGGATTGAAATGTTTTAAGATTTGTCGATGCAATAAAAAATAAGTGGCGATTAAACTCAGCATTAAAGTCGATAAATAACCGCTGATAATCACAAACATATTGTATTTTAAATCGGTTTGAACCGTGTTTGCGGGCAGTTTGATGCTCATCAAACCGCGCAAATCCCCTTTTTTGTAGTCAAAACTGCTGTCATAATGTTGTTGGATGGTCAGCGGGGCTTTCTTTTCATCGCCGTGACATTTGAGGCAATAATCTTCAATATAAATCGGCACACTGTAGTGATAATAGTTTGGCTCTTCTTCCTTAATTAATTGAAAACGCTCTTTTTTATCTGGATGTTGCCGAAAATAAGCCATGGCATCCAAGTCTATTTTATCCGCCGTATTGGCTTCATTGCGCGGCATATCAGAAACATTGTTAAAACGCATACCTGAATCTGACCAGTTTTTGAAATCTTGGGAAATGCGGCTGAGCGCGTGCGCGGGCAAAAAACCAAGGGTTTTGTCATTCAATGGCAAACCGCTGTCGATAAACTGTTGATGGTAAACCCGCCGCACAGCCATCAGCAAGCCACGAATGTCTCGCGCATCGCGGATGCGTTCATTGACCATGCTTTGTTTGATATTGTGATAATGAACCGATGTCAAAAGAACAAACGATAAACCAAAAGTCATCAATAAAATTAAAATAATTTTAAACTTAAGTGATTGTTTCATTTTGTGTTTGACCATAAACCGCCCAGCTTATCAAGCCTGTCTTGCCACCTGTGCCGACAGGCTGTGAAACCCCAGCAGGCCAAAGCCACCGCACAATTTAGCCCAACAATTGCAAATCGACAGCGATGGGGTCTTTGTCATTCTTGGCTTCTTCCAAGGTGAATTCAAAAATCAAATCGCGGCTGGGCAACGCCATGGGGTTGAAATCACGCGGTAAACTGGAGCCATGAAAAAACACCGAAGAATAAGGCGAATCGGCATTGCGTGAATCGGTGATCCACAAGCCTGAAGAAATGGTGTTCATATAGCGCAAAAAGCCAAAGCCTTTGTCTTCATCATAATGGTAGCAATAGCCGCGTACATTAGAGCCAACTTCCCCCCAATTGGGGTACTCTTTGCGATTACCCAATAAATTGGGGATTAAATAACCTGAAATATACGAATCGGCTTCACGTTTTAACTCACTGGAAACATTATCAAATCCCATCACTTCCACCCGACAGCCATAGTTTTGCAGGGCGCGCACCACTTGAATAAAATCGCCGTCGCCTGTGACCATCAACACCCTGTCCAAGGCTTGCGATTGCAACAACGCATCGACGGCCATGTCTAAATCGGCATTGGCTTTGCCATAGCGGTTGCCTTTTTCGTCAGTATACCAGCGGACATTTTTTTGAATCACTTTAAAACCGTATTCGCGCAACACCGAAAAATAGCCGTTGGTTTTGCGCCGATAAGCAAAATCATCGCGTGCGCGGTCAGGGTCGAAGCTGACATAGGCATTGAGCCGCAAAGCTTCTGCGCTGTCACGAGACGCAAATTCACGCAAAATATCATAATTCATTTTATAGCCGCCGTTACGGTTGATATTGGCCACATCAACATAAACGCCAATTTTCAAGTGAGAAGCCACGGTTTATCCTGTCTGTTAAAATCGTTAAAAGGATGTTATTGTACACATTTCAACGCCGTTAAGTAGGAGCATTTCGTTGTGAAACTTTTTCTATTCGCTGTTTTTTTATTCATGGTACAAGCCTGTACTGCACCGATTGAAAACTTAAAACCTGTGGCCGAGCAAAACCAAGAAAACATCACGGCTTTGGCAAAAAACACCCAAGTGTTGGTTTCGGTGTATCAAACCTTGTTGCAGGCTTCAGGCGAAACCTTAATCAATCAATACATTTCACAAATTGCACAAGAAATGGTTGCCGTGGTCGGTGCGCCACCATTGGATTTAAAAGCGGAAACTTGGGATAATGCTTTTGAGCAAGCGGGCAGTGCTTTGGGGCAAAGTTATCAAAAGCGTTATCAAAACATCAAAACCCAGCTAACCCCGCAAATAAAAGACGAACAAAAAGCCCAACTGCGTTATTCTCAAGGCTGGATTTTTTCCACGGTCAACGACCTCCAATTTACCCCTGCTGTTGCGTTTGATTTGATGGGCAAAATTTTAAAATTCAGAACCCAATATGCCGATAATCTGGATGAACACTTTCGCTTAGCTGAAAATTTGCTCAGCCCCTATGATGGCAAATTGGTGTTGTATCGCCAAGCGGTGATTGGCGCGGAAATTTTGCTCAACGCACTGAAACAAGACATCGGCCAAGAAATCGAAACCGCCCATGTCCACAGCTATTTGCTCAGCAATTACGCCAACAGCAAAACCGATTTTAAAGCCACGCTGACCCATGTGGCCAAAGAAGATATTCAAGAGGTGTTGACCACTCTGGGCGAACGCTATATCAAAAAACCCAGCCACCGCGAGGCGGCGATTAAATTGCTGACCACAGGCATGCCCGAATAGTGGTTTTGTCACAGCAATCCCCATTTCATTTTTTTATGGAACTTTTATGGATGCACGGTCTGAACAGGAAATGCAGTTGAGCAGCGGTATTGCCGCCTTTGAAACCAAATACTTTGCCCAATCAATGCAACTTTTATCGCCATTGGCCGATCAAGGCGAAGCCGAAGCCCAATATCGCATGGCCATCATGTTGCAAAATGGCTTAGGCATGGTCAAAAATGAAGCCAAAGCCTTGTATTATATGCAAAAAGCGGCTGAACAAAACCACGCATTGGGATTACATGGCTTGGGTTTTATGTATTTGGAAGGCGAAGGGGTAAAAAAAGATTATCTCAAAGCCGCCGATTGTTTTCGTCAAGCGGCTGACCAAGGTTTGGCGGGTTCATTGACCACTTTGGCCAGTATGTATGAACAAGGTCTGGGGGTGGCGCAAGACCTTGACGAAGCCCAACGCCTGTATAAACGGGCGGGTTTTTAGCCGTCGGGTGTTATTGAATCAACGCCGATAATTCCTGATATTTTTGTTGCATTTGCACGTTTTCAAACGGTTGAATATCAGGCAATTGAATCTGCATCAGTGCGGCGAATGAATTTTGCCCCAAATTCATCAGCTCCAATAAATCCGCGCTGATTTTCACCGTGTCATAGGTGTTTTTTGCCACACCGTGATCTTGACCAACTTTGCTCAACGCCTGTTCAATTTTTTGCTGTTGTTGCGCCAATTGTTGGCGATACAGTTGCGCCACACTCAAAGTCAAATTTTGCGCACGGATGTTGGTTTCAATCATTTGTTGTTGGGAAGGTGTGGTTTCTGTTTGCAACAACGCTTGGGATTCTTGGTTAAGCTGTTCAGTTTGTTGAATAATTTGTTCAATGCGTGGCAAATAAACTGTTTTAAGTTGTTGAATATACTGCTGTTGCAAGTGCATCACGAATTCCAACACCACCACATGCATCCCATAATATTTACGCGCTTGTTGAATATTTTCGTGCGAAGAAGCGGTCAACTTCATCAGTTGTTGGGTGATCTCAGCCAACACGTCAAACACGCTGACCAATTTAATCATGTCGTTGGCATCCACCCGCGTCAATAAAATGTCCAATTGTGCCACACTCAAATTGACCCCTGCGACTGCAAACCGTTGTTGTATATTGGCTTTTTCCACTTGAATGGTTATTTGATGCGCATCAATGGTGCGTTGCGCCGTATCCAACTGTTGTTGTTGTTTTTGCTCTGCTTCATTGGCCACCACCATGTGTTCTTTAAGCTCGGTGATGCGTTGCTGTTCTTTGACAATAGATTGTTGTAGTTTATCAATGGTTTGCCGATGTTTTGCAATGTTTTCATCCAGCAACAAAGTTTCAATCACACTGAACACGTCCCACAAATCTTGGCGCAAACTGCGTTGGTCTTCAGCAAAAAACCGAAATTTGGGCGCGCTTTCGATTTTGTTGTGCAACCGCAAACCCTCATCCAATTGCGCTAAAATTTTTTGCCATGTTTGTTTAAACTGGTTTTGTTTTTCTGCTTCAATTTGGGCAACGCTCAACAACGATTCAGGTTGCTCAAGCCATTGTTGATACCATTGTTTTGAAGCCGTCACCGCTTGTTCGCCGTATTGTTTACTTTTTTCCAACGCCTGTTGGCTGGCATCCAAGGTTTTTTGCCCCAAGGCTTTGCTTTTGTTCAAAGTTTGGTTCAGCGTTTCTTGCCAATCAGCCAGCACAGGATTGATGGATACACTAAATAAGAGAAGTAGCCAGCTTCGCATGGGTGTTTACCTCAGATTTCTTGGGTGAAAGTGTTTGGTATATTGCCTGCATCTTAAGTCAAATGGTTTATTTTTCAAGTAATTTACAGGTTTTAGCATGAAAAACAACGGTTATGCAATCCTTATGCTGTTGATTTTTTGTCAAAAGGCGGTGGCGCAAGACTATGTTTGGATCATCGGCGGTGGCCCCAGTTTAATGCGTTCACAAGGACAAATCGAACTCAATACCCAATGGATTCAAAAGATTATCCGCAATCAACGCCCTGATGCCAAAGTCAAAGTGTATTATACCGACGGCTATCAAACGGAAAGCGATGTGAAAATCTGGCAAAAACCAGCCGAATCGTTGGAAAAATTACAGCCTTTGGCGCGGGTGTTTGATTTTCATATTGAAAATGGCGACCATTACCGCAACCATCAAGTTGATGCGGTGGTGGCAGGCACTGACCCTGAACATTTGCTGGCCGGTATGAAAAACGATTTTGCCAAATTAACCGCCAACGACCAAGTTTTTTTTATTTATCAAGGTCATGGCGCAGATGATGAGGATGATATCAGCAAAAACAGTTTGAGCTTGTGGGGCAAAAACGGGCAAAAACGGTTAACTGTCGGACAATTGGCGCGGCTATTCAATCGATTGCCTGCCACTGTGCCGGTGCGTTTTATGTTTCCGCAATGTTATGCAGGCGGTTTTGCTCAACTCATTTATCCCAACGCGCAAACCGGCGCGCAGTTAACCGAAGGTTTGCGCTGTGGTTTTATGGCTGAATCGGCTTATTCCCCAGCCGAAGGCTGTTCTTCCAGTGTGGAAAGCGGTGATTACCGTGATTACAGCACTTATTTTTTTGCCGCACTCAACCAACGCACCCGTTTAAATCAGCCGTTGGCTGTCAATCCAGACCGCAATCACGATGGGGTGGTCTCGCTCAACGAAGCGCATTATTATAGTTTGTCCCAAGCAGAAAGTGCCGATTTGCCACGCTCCACCAGTGAAGTGTATTTGGAGCAATGGCAACCTTGGTATTTGCGCTGGCTCAATCACGATACGCCACCTGACAACATTTACAGCACCTTGGCCAATGAAATCGCACAACATTATCATTTTTCGCAAACCGACAATGCGTTGGTCACTGCGTTGGCACAACGTTATCAAGAATGGCAGACAAAACAAGATCAACTTCTTGAAAAACAAACAGAAATACAAGAGCAAAGCCTACAACTTTCATTTGATATTCGTGAACAGGTTTTGCGCAAATGGCCGAATGCGATTTACCCTTATACCAAAAATTTTTATGATTTTTTGCAACACGATTTAACCGCCACGCAAAAATTTATTGTGCTACAAGCCGATTACCCTCGTTTGGTTAAATTACAAGACCAAGATTGGGCGATGAATGAAAAGCTATTGGCTTTGGAACGCAAAATCACCCAAATTAAAAAAATTCAACGTTTACGGCACTTGGCCATTATTCTTGACCAATTTAACCGTTATGCCAATGCCCAACAAAAAGCCCATTATCAACAACTGTTGCGCTGTGAAAATGCAGTGATGTAATGGCTTTATGTTAAAATATAACCATGCCACAGGTTAAGAGTTTAAATCAAATCAATTTGCTCAGTTCATTGTTGGGCATTGCCATTCTCACCATTTCAGTGTGTCTGTATTTTTTAATTCACCAATATCAAATTTTTTTTGAAGAAGCCGCTCAATTTGAGTTGGCTTACCTGCAAAACGAAAAAAATAAAATCAAAACCCAAGTCGACCAAGTATTTGAATACATTAATTATCAATATGCCCAAGCGGAAGAACGCTTAAAAAGCAACCTTAAAAATCGGGTGGCTGAAGCTTATGCCATCAGCGATTACCTTTATCAACAACATCAATCAGATAAATCAATTAAAGAAATCAAACACTTGATTCATGATGCGCTGTATCCGATACGCTGGCAAAAAGAACGCGGCTATTATTTCATCATCGACAGCCAAGGCGTGACCCACTTGCATCAAGACCGTGCGCTAGAAGGTAAAAGCATGTGGGACAAGCAAGACAGCGAAGGGCGTTTTTTTATTCAAGAAATGATTCAACTCAGCCAACAGCAACATGATAATTATCTTAAATATTTTTGGTATAAGCCCCATGATGACCCCAAAACCATGTACCCTAAATATTCCTATACCCGCTATTTTGCGCCCTTGGATTGGATTATCGGTACGGGTGAATATTTAGACAATGTCGAACGCGACATCAGCGAAGAAATTCAAGCATGGCTGCAACAATTTCACGGCACGCACCACCATGTGTTTTTACTCAACAGCCAACAAGAATTATTATTTGATGCCGACCAACATCATCACTCCATCGAAGGGCGTTTATTGCGGGACATTTACCAGCAAAGCCAACAAAAAACAGCCTCATTTTACCCCGATGACCAAGACAAACCGCAACGTCTGTCTTATTTGCGTTATTTTCCACAATGGCATTGGGTCATCGGTTGCAGCAGCGAATTAGACGAAAAGGAAACCTATCTACAACAAAAATTGTTCAATCTCAAAACCCAATTACAAAATCAAATCATCTCCATTCTAGTGATTTTTTTCATCATCGCTTGTTGCGCTTTCATTGTGTCCTATTGGCTGTCGCATAAAATTGCCGCCGAAGTCAATCGTTTTGACCATTTTTTACATTATTCAGCCAGCCACAACCAATTATTAGACCCGCAGAAATTCAAAATTGCCGATTTTATCGCATTGGCCCAATCGGCCAATCAAATGGTGCAAAAACGCCAACAAGCTGAAGCCGATTTAATTCAAATCAACCAAGATAAAAACGAATTTTTAGCCATTGCCGCCCACGATTTAAAAAACCCATTATCGGTCATCAAAGGTTATGCCGAAGAAATTGAAGAATATGCCACACAGATGTCGGTGGAAGAATTGCGTGAAATCGCCAATGCCATTCAAATCAGCTCCAAACGGATGTTTGACTTGGTGACTAATTTGTTAGATGTCAACAAGTTAGAAGAGAAAAAAATGATCATCCACACCAGCCAACACAACCTTTATCCGATAATAAAAAAAATTGTCAGCCTCTATTGCGCCCCAAACAACGCCAAGGGTTTACGCTGCGTTTGGTCAGACAATTGTCTTGTGCAGCATTTTTATGCCCATATTGACCCCGAATTAACATGGCAAATCATTGATAATTTAATGTCCAATGCGGCCAAATATTCACCGCTTGGCGGGCAAATTTCCATTGATTTACAAAACCACGCCGACAACGTGCAACTGTCCATCCAAGACCAAGGCCAAGGCTTAAGTACCGAGGAACAACAACAATTATATAAAAAATTCAATCGATTAAGCCCACAACCGACGGCGGGCGAACATTCCACAGGGTTGGGTTTGTTCATTGTCAAAAAATTGCTTGATGTCATGGGCGGACAAATCCATTGTCAAAGCGAACCCAACCAAGGTTGCTGTTTTATTGTACAATTTCCCAATAAACAACCCAGCAAAGGAAATTAAGATTGAGCATGGACACCATCGCTGCGATAAAATCTTAACCCATGAACCATCTCAGGGGCTGTCATCGCGCCAACTGCAAAACGAAAAATCTTGGCAAGTTTGTTTGAAATGCTATTGGGCAAATCCTGAAAACTGCGTTCATGTTGCACACAGAGAAGTGCGGCGCACAGCTATTTTATGGGATGAAAACGAATACGAGCATTTTTCTGGCTTCGAGTTTTTTCTGTTCTCAAACCTTGGCCA
>DYSU01000012.1:0-6658 GCA_020726335.1 Thiomargarita sp.
TGGGCTTTGCTTCTGAGGATTTTTTTGATTGCCCAATCAAAGCTGATGAGTTTTCTGTTCATGGGTTTTCTCTTTGGGTGTGGATTATAGCATTATGCCCATAAACCACGGATTGCGGCGATGCCTTGCGCGCCGTGGGCGATGGCACAATGGAGGTCTTGACGATGCAAGCCGCCCAAAGCATACACAGGATAATGGGCTTGTTGCGCCCATTGCTGGAATTGCCACCATCCCAAAGGTTGCGTATTGGGATGTGATGCGGTTTGTTTGACGGGCGACAGCACGGCAAAATCTAAAAATGCGTTGCCGCGCTCTAATTCGGTGGCGTTATGACAGGAAGCGGCCAATAAATAATGCCCTGCCAATTCATCACCTTGCCATTGCATCAATTGTTGTGCCGTTAAATGCAAGCCATGGGCGGCGATACTGGCCACGGTTTGCGGCGAATGGTTGAGCAACAGCCGACAAGCATGATCATCGCACAAACGGCGAATTTTCGCCGCATAGCGAGCATAATTTATATTATTCAATGACTTGGCGCGAAATTGCACCAAGTGGATAGATTCTAAGGTTTTTTCCAATTGATACCAGAACTTGCGCCCAAAATCGCTGGGGTCGGGCGTGATGAAATAATGTTGCGGCAATTGCAATGCGGTTAAAATGGCACGGTTGGCGGCGGGAAAATCATCGGGTTTTAAATCGGCCAGCGATAACCAAAAAATTTCTTGACCTTCACGCCCATGGGCTTGGCCTGACCACTGTTCCACCGCCCAAACGTCCAACAAAATGGATTTATCAGGGTAATGATGGGGTATTTGAATCAGAGGCCGTGCTTGTTCAATTTGGATGCCGATTTCTTCGGCAAATTCGCGTTGCAGGGCTTGAAATGGGCTTTCATCGGGGCGTTTTTTGCCACCGCTAAATTCCAGTAAACCGCCTTGATGTTGATGAAAAAAACGCCGTGCCACCAAGATTTGTTCAGCTTTGTTTTTAACCACCCCTGCTATCACATGAAGCGTGTCCATTAATTTATCCAATAACCATAACAGCGTGCTATTTTAACATGACCTGCAAAAAAGGGGATTTGAGTCAATATCCCTGTCAAGCGGCTTTGACCAAACGGCCTTTTTGACTTGACAGCAAGCCAGCAACTGCCCTAGACTGCCAGCTTTCAACCTATTTACAACCGTTTGGCTTGGGAAATGATTATGTTAGAAAACTACCTGCCTATATTCTTCTTCATACTGGTGGGCATAGCCACAGGTGTTGGCCCTGTTCTCATCGGTTTTATCCTTTCGCCCCATCGCCCCGATAAAGAAAAAAATTCACAATATGAATGTGGTTTTGAAGCCTTCGATGATTCGCATATGAAGTTTGACGTGCGTTTCTATTTGGTTGCCATTTTATTCATTATCTTCGATTTAGAAATCGCTTTTTTATTCCCTTGGGGCGTGGTGTTTAAATCCTTGGGTTGGTTTGGCTTTTGGAGCATGATGATTTTCCTGACTATTTTGGTTATCGGTTTTGCCTACGAATGGAAAAAAGGAGCGTTGGAATGGGAATAGAAGGCATTTTAGAAGAAGGTGTGATCACCACCACCGCTGACCAAGTCATCAACTGGGCGCGCACGGGTTCGCTGTGGCCAATGACGTTTGGCTTGGCTTGCTGTGCAGTCGAAATGATGCAAGCGGGCGCGGCGCGTTACGATTTAGACCGTTTTGGCATGGTGTTTCGTCCCAGCCCACGGCAATCCGATGTGATGATTGTCGCAGGTACGTTGGTCAATAAAATGGCCCCTGCATTGCGCAAAGTCTATGACCAAATGGCTGAACCGCGTTGGGTGATTTCCATGGGTTCATGTGCCAACGGCGGCGGCTATTATCATTATTCCTATTCCGTGGTGCGTGGTTGCGACCGCATTGTACCTGTGGACATCTATATTCCGGGTTGTCCGCCGACGGCTGAAGCCTTGATCTATGGCATTATACAATTGCAGAAAAAAATCAAACGCACCAACACCATTGCCCGCAAAAAAGCCGCTTAGGAATGATTATGAGCAAAAACAAAACTTTATTAGCCAATTTACAACAGCGTTTTGGTGACAAACTCAGCAAAACCATCGATGCTTTAGGCGAAATCACCGTGGAAATCAACGCCGCTGACATCATCGAAGTGTGCATTGCGTTGCGCGATGAATTTCAGTTTTCCATGCTCATTGACTTGTGTGGCGTGGATTATTCCCAATACGGCGAAAGCAATTGGCAACCTGAAGCTTCCAGCACAGGTTTTAGCCGCGCCCTCAACAGCACGTTGATGCAAGCCAAAACCGACAACAGCCAACGCTTTGCCGTGGTTTACCATTTATTATCCACCGCCAACAACCAACGCTTGCGCTTGCGTGCATGGATGAACGAAAGCCCACCACGAATGGCAACCGTCAACCCCATTTGGAATTCGGCCAACTGGTATGAGCGCGAAGCCTTTGATTTATTTGGCATTCTTTTTAATGACCACCCCGATTTGCGCCGCATTCTCACCGATTATGGCTTCAACGGCCATCCTTTTTGCAAAGATTTCCCCCTGACGGGCGATGTGCAAATGCGCTACGACGCACAACAAGGACGGGTGGTTTATGAACCCAACGAAGTTGAACAACGGGTGCAAATTCCCCGCGTGATTCGTTAGAACAAAAGTTTGTTGATTTGTGTGATGAACGGCATGGGCTAAAAAATTACAAGTTGAAATGGAATTTTAGCTTAGGGGAATAAATAATCAGCCAATTTTTCCGCTGTGGTAGGATAGCTGATTTGTTCTTGATAAATCACCGCATTTTCTATCGGTGAATCAGGTACATACATGCAATTGGGCAAGGGCTGTGGGTGTAAACGCAGATGGGCGGGCAAAGGTTCAATGCGTTCACAACTGAGGCCAAACAAGCCTTGAGCAATTTGTAATATCACAATCACCCGATGTTGGGGGGATAACGCTTGTGCCAGAGTCAGTTGTGTCGATAAACAATACACGGGATTTTGCTGGCGTTCTAAATAAACCCAACCGATGATGCCCGCTTGCTGGGCTTCGGTTTCATTGTCTTTTAAAAAAAGCAAATCTTCAATCACTTCCACCGAGATGATGTTGTGTTGCGGCAACAGCAACCTAAAGCCTTCAAAGTGTAAAATGACATGATAATTTTGCATATCAAGCCAGCGCGTTTTCGATTAGGCTTAACAATTCTGCTTCTTGATAGGGTTTGGTTAAGTATTCGCTCACCCCTGCATTTTTTGCCAATTCGCGGTGTTTGGCCGTGGTTCGAGAGGTGATCATAAAGAGCGGAATGCTTTTGGTCGCTTCATTGGCGCGAATGTGGGCGGTTAATTCAATGCCGTTCATGCGGGGCATTTCCATGTCAACCAGCAAGATGTCAGGTTTTTGTTTGGCCATCACTTCAATCGCTTCCAAACCATCTTTGGCCAATAAAGCCACATAACCGTTATCTTCCACCAATTGGCTCAATGATTTGCGTACACTCAATGAGTCATCGACAATTAAAATATGCGGTATATTTAAGCCCGATTCCGCCGCTGTATCCGATGGTTTGAACTGATGACTGCTCAATATGGGCGCGGGACGACTGCGCAATAATTCAGGTAAATCCAACAACGGCACCACGCTGCCATCTCCCAGAATGGATGCCCCTGAAACGCCTTTGACATTTTTGACGTACGAACCCATGCTTTTGGCCACCAAATCGCGGCTGTCCAATAAGGCATCAACCAACACCGCTGTGGTGTGGCCTTCTTCGTGCACTAACACCAATGGACGCTTTTCATTTTCACTCACAGGCTTATCTTCAGGTAATTTGAGCAATGAAGACAAGGTGCGAATCGGATAAACTTGATTGCCCATGTGAAAGTTAATTTGTGAGCCAACGGCGCGAAATTCGCCACTGTCAGCGGTCAAGGCTTGGGATAAATAATGGGTAGGCAAAGCAAAAACGCTGTCTTTGACTTTGACCAACAACACATGCACCGTGACCAAGCTCATGGGCAAAGACAAAACCACTGTTGTGCCGTGGCCTGTTTCTGATTCAATTTCCACCATGCCTTTTAAGGCCAAAATATTGCTGTGTACCACGTCCATGCCCACGCCCCGCCCCGATACTTGGGTGACGCTGTTTTTGGTTGAAAAACCTGCGATAAAAATCAGTCGCGCCAAGTCCAGTTGAGACACTTCTTGGTGGGCTTGAATCAAGCCGCGTTCTAAAGCCAAGGCCTTGATATTCTCATAATTTAAGCCACGGCCATCGTCTTCGCACCGCATGATGATGTTGTTGCCTTGGCGGTAAACGCGCACTGTGATGTGTCCTGTTGCCGATTTTCCCAGTTTTTCGCGTTCTTTGGGTGTTTCCAAGCCGTGGTCAATGGCGTTGCGCAAAATGTGCAATAAAGGGTCGGTTAATTTATTCAATACATCGCCGTCGATTAAATTGTCACCGCCCACCATGTCAAATTCAGCTTTTTTGCCTGTGGCTCGACACGTTTGGCGCACAATCCGTTCTAAACGAGTGATAATGCCTTTAACAGGCACCAAGCGGGTACTCATGACGATCTGTTGAAATTCTTTGTTCAAACGCTCTTGATGGACAAACATGCCATCCAAACTCAATAAATCTTCTAAAATAGTGTGGGTAATTTCGCGTGAATCGGCAATGGTTTCGATAAAACTGTGGGTGCAACTGTGCAATTCATTATATTGTTCAAATTCCAGCGCATCAAAATTGTCATCGTTGGCCACTTCGCTGTTGTTATCTGATTCAGCCTTTTTGACATTTTTATGCCCTGAAATGTCGCGCACATCCACCAAGGTTTCTAAATCATAGCTTTTTTGTTGCATTAACATGTCTTGACTGGACAAGCTTTTGGTGCTTTTAATCGCATTGTTCAGTTTTTCTTGAATTTGACCCACCGCAATCGACATTTCGCCCACCAAACGCAATAATTCGTCAATTGAACGGGTTGGCACGCGCAACAGGTGTTCGGGGCTGGCTTCTGCTTTAACCGCCGCAGGCTGTATTTGTGGTTGCTGTGCCACAGGCGTTTCAACCTCACTGCGTTTTGGCACAACCGCTACGCTGATATTGGCACCTTGGTCAATGCGATTAGCCCAATCCAACACCGCTTGCAACACTGCCACGCCATTGGCGGGTGGGTCATCTTGCCCCAACAACGCATCCACCATGATTTCCAGCGTGTCAGCGGCTTCCATTAAAGTATCGGTCAGCGGCTTGGGTGGCACAACTTCTTTTTCACCTAAATATTCTAAAATATCCTCTAAATGGTGGGCTAAATGGGCAATCGCTTTGATGCCGATGATGTTGGATGAGCCTTTTAAAGTGTGCGCCATCCGTTGCGCCCGTTTAAGTTCTTCTTTGTTTGGGCTTTTAATGATATTTTGAATGGAAATCGTTAATTCATTGGCGTGTTGCGGTGCTTCTTGCAGAAAAGCTTCCAGCAAATCCTGATTCACGTCTTCAGGAATTTTCAACACCATGTCTTCGGGGTTGGCTGTTGTTTCGCGCACCACCGCTTCATTTTCAGCCGAATCCTCTGCACTGCTTTGGGTCAAGGCATTCAACAATTCATGGGCTTGGGCATCAGGCAACGGGGTGGGCCATTGTGGTTCGCGCAAATGATTGAGCAAGGCTATCACATGGTCGCTGGGTGCTTGCAAATAGGCCAGCACTTTGTGTGGCCATGGAGCCAGCACCCCATCCACCGCTTGGCGTTGTGTGGCTGTTTTATCCGCCAGTTGTTGCACGTTGTTGATGATAAATTGACAAACTTCTTGCAGTCCTGTCAAACCGACCATTTCCGATGCGGTGGCCAAACGGGCTGTCAATTCGATGTAGTTGTCGATGGTTTCTTGGTTGTCACTGTGTATGAGTTTTTCCCGCGCTTCAAGGATTTCCGCATTGGCTTCAAGGATTTCCGCTTGTAATATCTCTAAAATTTCTTTATTGCCCAATTCTATGGCGGGAGGCGTGGGAATGGGTGCTGTGGTCGCTGTTGTAGCCTCTGCGCTGTTGTCTTCGGGTATTTCTTCATCATCCTCCCGCTCTTGCGGCCACTCCTCCAAAGGAGGGGGATTGTCTGAGAACAGTAGTTGAGCGTGCAATTGATGGGCAGTTTCGGCATCTAAAGGCACAGGCCATTGATTTTGTTGAAGATGTTCTATTAATGCGTTTGTGCCATCCACAGGCGACAACAAATATTCCAAAATCAGCGCAGGCCATGCTTCAAAATGAGTGCGAACCGTTAAACGCTCTGCCAAAGGGTAGCTAACCCATTCCAATAGATTTTGTTCAACAAAATCACAAACATAAGCCAGTGCATTTAAATTTGATGCAATGGCGGTTTCCCTGATTTTTTGGATATGTAAACCATAGGTTTCAACGGCTTCAAAAAATAATTCATTGTGGTCATTCATAGATGTTAAAACCTCAAAAGCTTGGCCTAGCGAATCAGCTGATTCAGTCAACACCTGTTCCATTGCTGCCACTGCTTGAGCAGAAAATACAGGCTCTCTGGCTGAATCATCTGTATTGGGATTTAAGTCGTCCAAATCATCCAAACTATAATCGGTATCGGAGGCTGAAAAG
>DYSU01000012.1:6758-27514 GCA_020726335.1 Thiomargarita sp.
CCAAACTATAATCGGTATCGGAGGCTGAAAAGTCAGCAGAATCATCCACTTCAACGGGATTTAAGTCGTCCAAATCATCCAAGCTGTAATCATCACGGTTGTCAGACTTTTCAACCATGGGCTTGGCCTCTTGGTCAGTGGGAACCAAGGTCAATAGCGTGTTGGCCTCTTCCCGTGTGACAGGATGTAAAACTTGGTCAATGGCTTTTCCAATGGGGCTGGCTACACGCATGATGGTTTATTTCAGTTTGAACACATGGATGGCTTCAATCAATTGTTTTGCATAGTTGACCAAATGGCTGGTTTGTTCGTTTTGTTGCTCTAATTGTCTGCCCGTTTCTTCGGTGCTGACTTGAATTGATAAGGCATGTTCGCGCAGTTCATTGCTGATTTGCGCTTGTTTTTGTGAAGCAGTGGCAATTTGTTTCACCACTTCCACCAAGTTGCCTGTCGTGCTTTGGGTTTCTCGCATTTGCTCCCCTGCGCGTTCGGCCAAACGTGAGCCATCCACCACCTGACCGATGGTTTTGTCCATGGTGGCAATGGTGTCGTTGGTTTCCACTTGGATGTTTTTCACCAAAGCGGAAATTTGTGACGTGGCTTGCCGTGAGTTTTCTGCCAGCCGTTGCACTTCGTCGGCAACCACCGAGAAACCACGCCCCGCTTCCCCAGCGGCGGCCGCTTGCATACTGGCGTTTAACGCCAACACATGGGTGCGCTCTGCGATGTTGTTGATCAGTTCAACAATCCCGCTGATTTCTTGTGAGCGTTCGCCCAAGCGTTTGATGCGTTTTTCTGTTTCATGAATGGTTTCACGAATTTCGCCCATGCCTGCGATGGTTTCTGTCACCGTTCCCAAGGCAATTTCAGTGGTGCTGCTCGCTTCAGCGGCGATGGCATTACACGATTGTGCGACTTCGGCAATTTTGTTCATTGCTTCGGAAGCGGCTTCTAATTCGGTCATGGTGGTGGCCACCACTTGACGTTCGGTTTGTGCCACGAGGGTTACATTGTCCGCTTGGGTTTTCACTTGGCTGGAGGCTTTGTTGACTTCATCGGCAATTTTACGCACGTTGACCAACACTTTGCTGGTTTCTGAAGCCATTTGGTTGATCGCGTCGGCCAAAGGCCCTGTCACATCTTCAGTCACAGGCACTTGCACGGTTAAATCCCGTTGGCTCAATTGGAATGAGGCTTTGAGCAATTCAATGATGGAGTTGTTGAGCATCTCATTTTCTTTTTCCGCTTTTTCCAACTGGGTCAAGCGGTCGTCCAACAAACCGTTGAACGCATTGGCCAAGGTTTCTAATTCGTCATGGCTTTTGATGTGTGCGCGTGCGGAAAAGTCACCTTCGTTGACTTTGTTCACGGTTTTTTCCAAAATGTTCACCCGCCCTGCGACGCGACCGAAATAGAGAATCCCAAACAAGCCCCCGCCGATGAACACCATCAAACCAATGGGAACAGCGGCATCACGAATCCCTTTAATGATGTGTTGCACCCGTTCAGTGGCTTCATCTTGGGCAATATTGGAGAAAATCGCCCAGTTCAGTCCCGCAACGTTAATCGGTGTATAGGCAGAAATAACGGTTTCATTTTTGTAGTCGGGAATCATGTCCAAACCCGTCACCCCGCCTGTGAACACGTTGCGCACCCCGCTGTTGTCCACTTTTTGTAAACCGACAGTGGTGTCTTTTAAGTCCATTTCTTGGGTGATTTTGGCATCCAATTGATTGAGGTTTTCAATTTTTTCTAAATATTGCTCTTTATTTTGCACCATTGCACGGCTGTCATTGCGCATGGTGCCGTCTTCGGCCACAATAATCGCTTCCCCTGTGCGCCCTGATTCTTGTATCCGCCATGCACGGCCATAAGTCATGATGTCGTTGATGGGGTCAATGGAAATGCGAAATACCACCACACCCATGCGTTCATTGCCATTGAAAATAGGGGCGGCAATAAAAGCCGATTGTAAATTAAAGCTGGCTTCGTACGCGCTAAAATCGATTAAAACCACATCATCATTTTCAGTTAATTGGTTCGCTTGCTGGAAAATACGCCCCAAAGCGGAATCAGCAAACAAACCATGGGTCAATGAGGTGGCAAAATCCACTTGTTTTAACACCGAATAAACCACATTGCCTGTGGCATCTATCAGCAAAATATCTTCAAAATTAAATTGTTGAATATAACGCAACAAGGTGGGGTGATAATATTTGTGGGTGTGGCTGTATTTGGACGCATCACCTGAAAAATCCAATTCTTCTTTGGTGCCAATGGGATTGGGGTTGTGAGCAATATAAAAGTATTGTAATGCAATCGCGTTGGGGCTTAAGCTGGCTAAAAAAGTGTCTTTTGCGGGCGGTGGTTTGGCGTTTAAGCTTTCAAATTCTGCTTTATATTCAGTATCATAAAAATTGCTCAAGGCAACTTTGTATTTATCCAAAGGCAAGGCATTGTTATCGGTCTCAGGTGGCCCGTCTTCGCTGACTTCATTGCGGCTGATTTGTTGTTGAAATAAGGGAAAAGCCTGCGAAAATTCTTGTATTGCCGTGATGTTGGCGGTATTTTGGCTGAAAAAACGCAACTGGTTACGCACGTTGGCAAAATAGGCTTCAATTTGTTGCTTTTTGGAATCACGCACTGAAGTTAAGTGGTTGATGGCCACCGCTTCCATCGCTTCAGTGCCGATTTCACCTGCATCAATACCCACGTTATAGGCGGTAATGGCCACTGACAGCGCAGCTAAAACCGCAGAACCGATGAACATTTTTTGTTTTAAGCGCATAGCGTGTCTTCCTTGTTCTGCATGATTACACTAAAGATTGAAAAAATGATTGGTAATCGAAACTGAGCCAAATCGTGTTTTGTTGTTTGTAACCACTTGAAATATATGGTTTAACAATGTCTGGCACTTGAGGCAACCCCGCCAGTTTTTCTTGTGGCGATAAAAATTGATGGGCGGGTAAATCGTCGATCAAAACACCTGCGGCATCAGCACCTCGCCCCAACACCAATAACATGGTTTTACTGCTTTTGTTCGATTTGACTTTGAGCAAATAATGTAAATCAAATACGGGGGTTAAATTGCCGCGCAAATTAACCAAACCCAATAAATGGGCAGGCGTGTTGGGAATAGGACAAATGGGCAGTAGATCAGTTAATTCACTGATGGCATCACTGCTGATTAATAAGCCGACATCACCCATTTTAAACCCTAAACGACGAACAGTTTGCACTTCATCAACAAGGGTTGTTTGCGCGGGTGTTTCATCTGCCAACTCAAACTGGCGTTTGAGTGCGGCTGTGGGATGTAACCATTTGTTACGCATACTAATTGAGGTTGGTTGTGGCTGAAGCGGCCAAGAAACTGTCTAATGGATTGGCATCAAAATGCAAAGTTGCCGCCATGTGGCCCGGATAAGACACTGAGGTGTTAAAATCAATGCCGCTGGCTAATTCGTGATTACGAATGAAATAGCTGATATAACGCATTCTTTTTGCCATGCGTCGGTCACGCAAAGTGGACATGGCTTTGTTGTCTGTTTCAATAAAATTGATGGTTGCCAATTGTTTTTCAAATACATCACGGTCGGTTTGTGCCAATTTTGCCAATGCGTCTAAAGTTGCAGGGCGTTTGGGACCTTGCAAACGACTGATGACATCAAACCACGTTGCCAGCAAAGCCATACCCAGTTTGGGTTGTTGCTCTAACACACTGCGACGAACAATCAATAAGTGTTGAATTTCATTGGGAATAGCGCGGCTATCAAACACCACTTTGGCATTGTTTTCGTGGGTCAATTGATAAAGAGTGGGGTTGTTGGTAATCACTGCATGGCTTGTGGCATTGTTGAATGCTTCGCTGATGTTGTCATCGTCGGTGTCAACATAAGGTGTTTTGTCAAAAGGAATTTGGTTTTTTAATAAATAACGGTCTAATAAATAATGACTTGCGGTATGTTCTTTTAACGCAACTGTTTTGCCATTTAAATTGATTTCTTTTTCATTGGCTAACAACGCATCGTTGCCATAACTGTTGCTACTGATTAATATCACATTGCTTTCAATGTTTTTGCTTAATAAATAGGAAAACGCATCAATGTTGGTGATGGCAATAATTTGAATATCGTCTTTGATATATTGGTTGATTAAATTTTGATATTCGCCTGTTTCTAAACGAATATTAACATCATAATCTTCATTGAATTGTTGTAAAACATCATTTTGCTCGGCAAAAAACCAAGGCATCCATTGAATTTGTTTGCTCACGCCCAACACAATATCATTGTCAGATAAGGGTTGTTTTTCTAAGGGGTCTTCACTGTTGGCCGCATTGTCCGTTTCCATTGCATTATCGGCAGCCATGTCTTCTTCTGCATCCATCGCATTGTCATCATTGCTGACGTTTTCGCTGTTGTTGGGCATCAAAGATGTGAGCCAATCGGGCAAAGCAAGCTCACACGCGCTCAAAGAAAAAAGCAGAACTGATAACCCAAGTAGCGAAAAAATTTTTTTAAGCCCACGGTGCGTGGTTAAGAAACGGTGGTGATCAACTAAAAACACGGTTGCACTCCAACTTGATGGCATCAGAAAAGAAACTGTTATGGTAGTGGAAAAACCATAAAATCACAAGAAACTAAAAACCCAGCCAAGTCGGCTGGGTTGGGAAGCTTTTATTTAAATAAGTTAATTTGTTCAATAATTTGGGCGGGTGTATACGGTTTTTGCACCAAAGATTTACCGCCTTGCATTTCTGCCCACATTCTGTCTGCTTTTTGTCCTTTGCTGGTGACAAACACAATGGGAATATTTTTGGTTTTTTCATGGTGGGTAATTTCTCTACAGGCTTGGTAACCGTCCATTTGCTGCATGATGACATCCAAAAAAATCAAATCAGGCATTTCACGTTCAGCTTTTTCAATGGCTTCTTGGCCTGAGCCTGCGGTAATCACCAAATAACCTGCATCGGTTACAATCTTTTTTAAATGAAGTAAATCAACTGTTGAGTCGTCAACCACAAGTATTTTGCTAAGTGCCATGAGATATCCTCGTTTTAGTCATTGGTTATTGTCAGTTGCAAAGCGAAAGTCTGCCAAGCTGCGGTACATGCCCCTGCAAGATTTCGCTGTTTGTCAAAAATTAAGCCGTTTTTGCCAATTGGGGTAAATATTTACCAATTACTTCATGTAATTGCTCTTGCACCACCGGTTTGGTTAAATAAATACTGGCTCCTGCCATGGCCCCTTTGAGTTTATCAAATCGAGAGCCTTTGCCTGTCAACATAATGACAGGGGTTTGTTTGGATTTTTTATCGGCGCGAATGCCTTTACAGACTTTATAACCATCAATCCCCGGCAACATGATGTCCAAAAAAATGATGTCATAGGTATTTTCAGCAGTAAAATCCAAGGCCGCTTCGCCCGTTTCGGCGAAATCAATTTGCATACCAAACAAGCCCAATTGAATTTCCATTGATTTACGCACCGCGCCACTGTCATCAACCACCAAAGCTTTTACCCCCGATTGCGTTGAACGGCTGGCCGTATTGGCCGCGTTGCGCAATGCCAGCGTGGTGGCTTCATCATGCTGTTCACTGTTTTCCTCTGCACCAACCACCAATTCAGGCACATATTTTAACACTTCAATCGTGACCCTATCCAAGGTTTCCAACACCCGTTTTAAAGTCAGCGGACGGCGAATGGTGATGCCTTTGGTGGGTGTGGTCATTTTGGTGACGCGAATGACAGGAATTTTTTTATTGTGTACACTGAAACCACGCCAAGCTTCAATCGCTTGGGGGTTATCAATATCGACCAAGGCAATGTCAGCCAACGCTTTGTCTTCACCTCTGAGCAAATTGTATTGACGGTTTCTCGATGTGGCCAGCTTAAAAATACTGCCTAAGCTGTTTTGTTCATTCGGGGCTAAACCAAACACAGCAATTTGAAAAACTTTATCCATAGTTAAAGAACCTTGTAGTATTTTTTAAACGCCTGTTTAAAAACAACAAATTAACTGACACAGCAACTGAGTTCAAATTGAACAGTTTTATCCAAAGGTATGATTTTATTATAAGATTCATCGAGTCTAACAAAACGCAAGGTAAAGCGATGATGGCCGCCGCTGATTTCAGGAAAATACGGCACATCATCAAACAAACTGATTCTAACCATACGGTATTGTTGCACACCTTCTAAGCGCGCTTGAAAAAACCCCGTGGGTGCGTTTTCCACAGTATTGATGGCATTGTTGCGAATCAAATACAGATTTAATTCCATCGCTTCGCGTAACAGCGAAAAATGAGACAGCCAACTGGCCAAATCAGCTTGGCGTTGTTTATTGGCAGATTGTAACCAAAATTGATACGCACTTAAATCAAAATGGCAAGAACCACCCGGCACATTGGCGCGTTGGCGAATACTGCTGATAATATAATTATTGCCCAATTGTTTGCCAAACACACCGTCATAATGTGACAACTCAGCAATCAAGCGTTTCAACTGCCTCAACAGCGTCTCCAAACGCTGGGTATCGACATTGGGCTGTTGTTGCCAACGGGAAAATTTTTGGACGTGTTGTTCTAAGTCTTTGATTAAATCAGGTTTTAAATCGCTTTTATGGGCAAAATCCAATAAATCCACCAAGGCATTGACGGCGGCGCGGCTGTCCCACAGTGAAAATCCACTCATACGGTTATCAACACAAGCGAACAAATGTTCTAAACGCATCCAATTACGAACCCGCTCATTCAGCGGCTGTTCATAAGTTACCTTGTTTTTCACTAAAATCCAGTTTATTGACCCTGTCTAAGTAAACAGTATGTAAGCGCAGCACTTGTTCTGTCAAGCGTTTTGTATTGCCGTTATTGTCCAATACATCATCAGCAAAAGCCAAGCGTTGTTGTCCTTGACACTGTGCGGCCAACAGTTGATCAACTTGTCGCTGAGACAGGCCATCCCGTGCGCTTAGCCGCTGTTTTTGCAGGATTAAATCACAATCGACCACCAAAATACGGTCAAATTGATCGACGGGCATGGTTTCAATCAACAAGGGAATCACGCACACACAATAAGCCGCCGTTTGCGCGCTCACCCATTGCCACATGATTTTTTGAATTTTAGGGTGCATCAAAGCATTCAATTTTGCCCGCGCTTTGGCATCAGAGAAAATCAATTGACGCAATTGGCTGCGGTTTAATTGACCATCGGCCTGCAACATGTGCGCGCCAAACAACCGAACAATGGCTTGTAATGTGGGCTGATGCGGGGCGACCATTTCGCGGGCAATGTCATCCGTATCAATCACAGGCACACCCAAATTGACAAACAACCGCGACACCTGTGTTTTGCCGCAGGCAATACCGCCCGTTAAGGCCACAGTAAAGATCGAAGGTTTTTGCATTATTCTTGGACTTGTTTAATGCCTTTGTGTGGCACAAACAGGCCAAAGCCCGTGGCGCGCCCCTGTCCCAAACCGTGTTGTTGTAAAGCGATTGCGCTGGCATCGTCTAAATCAGCCACCATTAAACTGCGGGTAAACCACTGACCTTGCGGGTGATGAAACACATGGGTTTTGCCCGGCAGCAGTTTGCGAAACAATCGCTTTTGGCTTTTCAGTTCATGCGCCATCTGCTGTATAAAATCGGCTTCGCTTTGTGCGCTATCAGCCAACACATAGCGCGAAAACAACACATCGGAGCGGCTTAACGGTTTTTCACTGCATTGCCCCAACAGCATCGAATAATCACCCAATTGCAACGTTTTTCCCGTCAATTCTTGGGCATCAGCCAACCGATGACGCGGCAGGCGCAAACTGAGCTTGGAACGCCGCGACAGGTAAATCAAGCTGTCCTGTTCATCAGCGCGCAACCAACCGTTCCCTTGGGCAGGCGGATGCACCAAATGCAAGCCAGCCATCGCCTCGCCAGCAAACCACGGCAAAAACCGTTGCAACGCCGTTGCCAGCAAATAGGCATGGTCCAGCGGCAAACAAGCGCATTCAAAATGAAAGCGCAAATCAACACACAACGCAGGCGTGTTTTGCGCGGTTGGTTCATCATCATCTTCCCACATGACCAGCTCCTAGTCGGGTAAATTGGCGCGCAATGCATCGCGGTCAAACCACCATGGACCGTCCACCAACGCATCAATGATGCGCGCCAAACGCGGCAAAAATTTATCGGGGTTGTCCAATTCCAGTTTTTGCACCCAAAAATCAAAAACGTCAGGGTCAGCCACTTGGCTGTGACGGCGCGCCACTTTGCTCAACAATTGTTGGGTAAAAAAAGATAAATTTTGATGGGCTTTGCTGTTGCGCGCCAGCCGTAAATCGACCAAAAAACAAGCAGTTGCCGCCGCAATGGCCGCGCCGTCTGAATCCATAGGCGTATCGTTGACCACATGCTCCAACATGATTGCGCTCAATTCTGGCTCAATGGGATAGGTCACAGCCAACCACAAACCATGCCCCAAAGCCGCCAATGAATCGGGTTGTTCGGCTTGAAACATCACATCACAGGCTTCGACCGCACTGTTCCAATCACCTTGTTTAATTGCATGATCAAACACTTGGCGCGCAATATACCACGCATTGAGCAAGTCGGGGGCGTGTTCGGCTTCCGCTTCTAATTGCAACCGCGCTTGTGCTAATAATGGCTGGTTTGATTCCATGGCCGCTTGCATCGTTGATCCTCAATAAAATGCCGCTTCTAAACGGTCTTCCCAATCGTCGGGCGTGTCCTGAAACGGGGGGCGCACGTCCATCCGAAAAAAACGAATTTCAGGCTGTCTTTGTTGTTTCACCAAGGCCACCAACCCATTAAAATGTTCTAATTCATGGTGTTGCATCAGCAATTCACTTAAATATAACATGCCACGGTTCTTGTCATCCATAATCAAATCCTTGTCATTGGTGATGATGCTTTATAAGGCATATCCTGTCAATCACAACCGTGGCGGCCCAATTTGTTAAGCCAATCAAATCAGCGTATAATTTCCGCCATTTTCTCTATCGACAGGGTTGTTTATGCCTTTTTCTGAACTTTCCCAAGCCGCTTTGCGTTTTTTTCAACATTTTATCTCGCAACAAAACAATGTGCCAAAGGATACCCATGTTGCCAGCGTGTTGGATGGGCAAACCGCTGTGGTTGCTGTGGAAAGTTGTATCGCGCAAATTGCTGTTTTACAAGAAAAAAACAGCCGTTTTTTGTGGTTAGCAGAACAACAACGGCGCGCACAAGACGCTGATTTATCGCCGCTTGACAGCCAAGTTTGCGACGATGCGGCCAGCGCATTGGCCACAGCCTTGGGTTTGGCGTTGCAAGGCTTGCGCGTCAGTTGTTTTATCGACCATGGCGATCTGTGTCATGCACACCTGAACCAAGCGGTCAAATTGGCCGTGCCGTTGGTGGTTCATTTACAGCACAGTCCGCAACAACCGCTCAACGCCCATTTTTTCAACGCTGATTATCTGGTGCTGTATCCGCAAAACGTACAACAAGCGGTGGATTTTACGCTCATCGCCCGTCAAATGGCTGAAACGGCGTTGTTGCCTGTGTTGATCATCAGCGATCAAGAAATCGCCGCCAGTTTGCAAAATCTCCACTTGCCTACGCCCGCGACGATTGCCCAATTCATTTCACCGCCGCAACAAGCCATCCCTTCGCCCAACGTGGCGCAACGGCTGTTGTTGGGTGAACAACGTCTGGCCGTGCCGCATTGGTTTGATGCCGACAACCCTGTGTTGTTGTCGCCCGTGCGTGACAATGTGGCCAACGCATGGTTGAATGCAGGTCAAGCCGCTTATCGCATGGACATTCAAAGCCTGTTGTCCGAAAAATTGACCGCTTTTTATCGCCTGAGCCAACGCCAACACGCCGCTTTGTCGCAACAAAGCCCGCCCAACGCGCAGGTGTTTATCGCCTATGGCGCAGTGTTGAACAGTTTACACAGTTTTGGGCAAGCCGAGGTGTTGGGCATTCATTGTCTGTCACCGTTGCCCTTGGCTGATTTACAACAGGCACTGGCCAATAAACACGGTTATTGGTTCAGCCAACATAACTTGCCGATATTAAAGGCTTATTTGCCCAAGGTACAAACCGTTTGCTATCAACACCTGCCCACCACCGCCGAATTACAAGCCGTACTTGACCAGCAAGATAAACCTGCCGTGGTCTATTTGGGGCTGGATTTTACCGCTAAAAGCGACTTTCCCAAACGCCAAGTGTTGTTGGATGAACTCAACCGCGCTTACCCTGCGTTAAAAAAAGGGGGTTTATCACCGCTGCCTGCCACCTTGGTTGCCACGGGTTTGCGCCTTGCGATCCAACACAACGGCAACAGTTATCACCGCGACGATTTGCATTTGACCGCCGTCTTGTTGCATGAAGCGTTTGGCGGCAACCTGTGCTGTTGGCCTGACAGCCGCACCGTTCACAACCCGCAGTGGGGACAAAGTTTTATTGATATTTTACAATATGATAGCGAAAAAGTGCAGGCATTGGGCGACCGCTTGGCCGATCTGTTCTTGTTGAGCGATGTGGCCAGTTTGTCCTCGGCAACACTTACCCCGCTCAAACCACAAGGCTTGATTTTAACCCACCAAGCGGTTTGGGAACAAAGCCCCGTTCATTGGCAACAGCAATGGCTGGCGCAATACACCGTGTTTTGCTTGCCTGAAGCGGTCAGCCACACAGGCCAATGGGTGGGTGCGTTGTTTGGCAGTTTATTGCAAGCGCGGCTGATTGAAATTAAAGTGACTCGATTATTGCGCTTGTGGAAAAACAGCGTGCAACGCTATCAAAACCTTGATATTTTACAGCTCAAGCAATATGAGCAACGCTTGCAACACAGTTTGGATACCGTGCAACGTTTGGATAAAGGCGTACACATTGGCAAGCCAGAACAACCGCAGGCCAAGGCAAGCCCGTGGCTGGTGCAACAATTGGTTCAACAACCAAGCTACAGCAGTTTGGCCCAATTTTGGGACAAAGTGGGCGAACCCTTTCAACAACAGCCGCCACAGCTTGGCCCAGACCCGTTGACCGCCAGCGCGTTTACCCCCACGCTCACGGCCAGTTTTCACGATTTAAGCCCCCTGCGCCGAGGCTTGCCCGTTTTTCAAGCAGAAAAATGCAACGGTTGTGGCCTGTGTTGGCAATATTGCCCTGACAGCGCGTTGGCCGCCATCGCAATTTCAGCCAAAAACTTAATCAACCACGGCATCATCGTGGCCAAAGCGCAGGATATGCAAAGGGTCAGCGGTGCGCTGGCCAGCACCATCGCCCGCTTGGGGCGCAATGCAGACAACGCCTATACCACAGCCGATGCGTTCATCATGGCCGCGTTTGCCGAGCTGAAAGGACACACGCTTGCCGATGCACAACAGCAACAAGCCATCACCTCTGCAGTTGATAAGCTTGGCCATTATTGGTCCCATTTCCCCTTGGCACGCACCGAAGTTCTGTTTTATCAAGCCGAACATTATCAACACGACAGCGGTGAATTTTTGAATATTGCCATCAACCCCGACAGTTGCAAAGCCTGCGGTTTGTGTGTACACGCATGCCCGCATGAAGCGTTGGTGTTTACCGAGCAAACCGCAGAGGTGTTGGCCAACAGCCGCCGCCAATGGCAGTTGTGGCAACGCTTGCCTGACACCCAAGGCGACACCCTTCACAAGCTGAGCCAACACCCTGATTTTGACCATTTGGCGGCGATTTTATTGTCGCGTCATTGTGCATTGCCATTGACGGGCGGCGATGGCGCGGAATCAGGCTCGGGCGAAAAAGCCGCTTTACGGCTGGTGTTGGGTTTGGCCGAATTTCATGCCCAACCCAAACAACAACAGTTGTTAAAACAAATCAATGTGTTGCAACAAAAATTAGTGGATAAAATTCGTGCCACTGTGGCCAACGCTTTGCCCAGCGATGATTTACAGCAACTGGCTTTGGGCTTGAATCAGCTCAAAACCGAACAACACAGCTTGTTGTTGTTGACCCAGTATTTAACCCAAGATGTTCGCCAAAGTCAGTTGAATATTCCCCAATTAAAACAATGGGTTTCATTGGCACAAGCGTTGGCACAATGGCATTGGCGACTTCATCAAGGGCAACAGGGTTTGGGACGGGCGCGCATCGGCGTGGTGTTCAGTCACAGCGCGTTTGCCCAACAACTGTGCCAATGGCCGTATAATCCATTGCAACAACCTGCGATTGTGGACATAACCGCTGACAGCGGCGCGTTGGCTTTGGGTTTGTTGGCGGGACAAGTGCGCCAACATTTGGCGGAAATCGCGCTGTTGCGCCAAGCCCAAACGGTGTTGAAAAATCCCGATGAAGCCTTGCGCCTGTTGGATAACCCCTTGAATTTAAAATGGAATGATTTAAGTTTGGCGGAAAAAGAAAGCTGTCCACCGCTGTTGTTGGTGGCGGATGACAAGTTGCTGGGCAAACAACGCAGTGCATTGGATAAGCTGTTGCACAGCGGTTGGCCGATTAAAGTGCTGATTTTATCTGCCGCTGATTTTGGTTTGCACGCGCAACAGATTAACCCGCAGTTTATCCGCACCAAAGCCCAGCCGCCGCACCATTTGGCGTTGCTGGCGTTGACCCATTCGCAAGCGTATATTGCACAAACCGCTTTGCGCACCCAAGATACACAAGGCGGCGCGCATTTGTTGCACACGGTTGGCCGTGCGTTGGCCTATACAGGCAGTGCCTTGCTTCGCGTGTACGCGCCCAGCCCGCAACGCGATGGTTTTGCCCCCTTCCAAACCTTTGCCCAAGCGCAAGCGGCGGTGCAATCGGGTGCATGGCCGCTGTTGCGTTATGACCCTGAAACACAAGGGGTTTTTGGCTTGCGTTTGGATTTGAGCGGCAACCCTGAACACGCGGGCTGTGTGGCACGATGGGCGTTTGGACAACAACGCTTTGCGCCGTTTTTTCAGCCTTTGAGTCCAAAAGCAGGTCAACCCATTGATTTTAAAGACTATTTAAGTTTAACTTCCCAACAGCGCGCCAATAAAGCGGCGGTGATTGAGGTGAGCGATGAAAATAAAACGGTGAAATGGCAGTTGTTGCCTGAGTTGCTGGCCGTGGGTGAACACATTGCCCGCGAATGGCAGATGTTGCAGGAATTGGCGGGCGTGGTCACGCCATTCACTGATAAGGTTAAGCAACAAGTGCAACAGGCGATGGCTGAACAACATCAAAATGAAATCAAACAGTTACAGCAACAGCACCAAACCCAAATGCAAGAGTTACGCGCAACATGTGAAAGGGAATTGGCTGAGCAAGTGACGCAAAGCTTGTTGCTGTGGGCGAATGTCGAATAATCGAAGGTATAGTATGAATCCAGAAAAGGTAATTTTTGGTTTTTTCACTGTCTTGGCGTTGACTTTGAATTTTGGTTTTTTTGTCGGTGATATTGGCAACCATTTGTATCACACTTCAATGGAATTGTTTTTGGCCATCATCGTCAATTTAATCGCCACTTTTTTGAAATGGGGCGACCGTTCACAATTGGGCGCGGTGTTGTTGGCCACCAGTTTGGTGGCTGATTTGCAATTGCTCGGTGCAGCCGCTTATTGGGGGATGTTGTTGTATGGTTCAGAACTGGGCGGCGTTCAAGGCATGACCTATACCATGTTATCGGAACGCGACATGTCCATCATCGTTTCTTTGTCAGCCGGTGCGTTGGTGGCCAATATTGTTTCGGTTGTTTTGTTGGTGATTGAAACCATGACTTTGCGGCGGTAGCCATGCGCGGTTATAAAACAGTGGTGTTTTTTGTTTTGCGGCGAATGCGGCCACCGCTGTTTATGTTGCTGGGTGTGTATGCGGTGGCCATTGTCGGTATGACGTTGATTTCAGGGAAAATTCCCAACGAAAATTATAAAAAAGAAAAGATTGTGTTCATCAAAGATGAACAAGGGCAAATCATAGGTGCGGAAATTGTGCCTGAACCTGTGGTGGGGCAAGAGGAATTTATTCCATGGAAAATGGATTTTTTCCACGCGGTTTACTTTATTTCCTATACAGGCACAACCATCGGTTTTGGTGAATTACCGCATGGTTTCACGGGCGCGCAACGGCTTTGGGTCATTTTCAGCGCGTACATGACGGTGGTCTGCTGGATTTATGCCATTGGCTCTTTGATCAGTTTGGTGCAAGATGAAACTTTTCAACGCGCTCTCAAAGAAGGGCGGTTTTTGCGCAATGTCCTTGATTTACATGAGCCGTTTTATATTATTTGTGGCTACGGTGAAACAGGGCGGGTTTTGGTGCGTTCGCTTGAAGAGCGTTTTATGCGCGCTGTGGTGTTGGAATCATCGCAAAGCAAACTCAATGATTTGGTGATGGAAAACTATCCGATTCAAGTGCCGTATTTATGCGCCGATGCAGCCAAACCCCAGCATTTGATTGAAGCGGGCTTAACCAGCCGTTGGTGTACGGGGATTGTGGCGGTCACGGGCGATAATGTGTTGAATTTGCACATTGCCATCACCGCGCATTTGCTCAACCATCACATTAAAATGATTTGCCAAGTGGATAGCCGCGAAGTGGCGCGCAACATGGCTTCGTTTGGCGCAGATTATCAAGTTCAAGTCAATCAGTTTGATATTTTTGCCTATCAAATGCAGTTGGCGTTGCAATACCCCAAACTTTATGCCTTGCGCGAATGGCTGGCAGGACGCAAACAAAAGGTGTCGAATGACCCCATGCGGTTGCCGCGCAAAGGGTTGTGGGTGTTGTGCGGTTTTGGTCGTTTTGGCCAAACGTTGTACAATAAATTGCGCAAAGAAAAAGACATTGAAATCGTCATCATCGAAGCCACCCCCGATATTACGGGCATTCCCAAAGACGGTTGTAAAGTCATCAACGGTTGGGGAACGGAAATGGTGACTTTGTTGGAAGCGCGGGTGAATGAAGCGGTGGGCATTATCGCAGGCACCAACAATGACACGAATAATTTATCGATTGTCGTCACTTCCCGCGAATTGAATCCCGATTTATTCGTCATCATGCGCCAAAATCATATCAGCAACCAACCGTTGTTTGATGCGGCCAATGCCGATGTGGTCATGCAACCGCACCGCATTGTGGCTGATCGCATTCGGGTGTTGTTGACTTCGCCTTTATTGGTCAGTTTTATCACCATGGTTAAACAAGAGAAAACTGAGGATTGGACAACGCGCCAAGTGATCAAACCCATTAAAGAATTGTTGTTAAAAAGTTGTGATTATTCGCACTTGACGGGCGAAGAAATCGATGAAAATCAGGTGCCTGCGCCCCAAGTGTGGGAAATGACGCTGGATAAAAAAACCGCCCCCGCTGTTTTGCAGTTTGTCAGCGGCATTAAATTAAAACATTTAATGACAGACCCACGCGACATTGACCAGCGTTTGCATTGTATCCCTTTGATTTTAATCAGCAATAACAAAAATGAACAATGTTTATTGCCCAGCGAAGAAAAATGTCTGGTTGCAGGCGACCGCATTTTATGGTGCGGCACCAAAAGCGCGATGCACTGGATGGATTGGATTTTAGTCGATCAGGCCACATTCAGTTATATCACGTTAGGGCGGTTTTTGCCGCAAAGCCATCTCTGGCGGTATTTAACCCGTTATTATCAACAAGTTAAACACAAAAAACCTTGGGTACGCCACATGGTGTTTAATCACAAAAATCATTCTACTTGCTGGTCTCCACCCGTTTTTATTCAGGATATATCCAATGAAAATCAAAAAAATCAAAGCCAAATCAAAAATCGGCAACAAAGAATTGTATGAGTTCAGCCAATTGGTGGATTTTCATTTACATTATTCTTTGGGTTTAAGCGTCAAGCGCGCCAATGCGCATGATTGGCTAAACGCATTGTCTCTGGCGGTGCGCAATTATTTGATTGACAGCATGGCCGAGACCGAAAACCGTTATCACAAGGCTGACAGCAAACGGCTGTGCTATTTTTCCATGGAGTTTTTAATGGGGCGTTTGTTGTACAACAACTTGGCCAATTTAAAAATGGAAGACATCGCACGCACTGTCTTGGATGCCCATGGCATTGAATTATCTGATATTGAAGAAAGCGAAGCCGATTCGGCGTTGGGCAATGGGGGTTTAGGGCGGTTGGCCGCTTGTTTTTTGGATTCTTTGGCCACTTTAGACATGCCCGGTTTTGGCTACGGCATCAATTACGAATATGGCTTGTTTCGCCAAGTCATCAACAATGGCCGTCAAGAAGAATTGCCCGACCATTGGCAACACGAAAAAGCCCCGTGGCTGCTGGAGCGCAACCACGATGAATGCCGTGTGCCGCTGTATGGTCGGTTGGAACAACACGGCATGAATTTAGTTTGGATTGATTATCGAGAGCTGATCGGCTTGCCTTTTGACATGCCCATTGTCGGTTATGGTGGCCGTACGGTCAACTTTCTGCGCCTGTATTCTGCCCGTTCGTCGCACAGCTTTGACATGCAAATCTTCAACAGCGGTGAATATATCAATGCGGTAGAACAAAAAATTTCTTCTGAGACCGTTTCCAAAGTGTTGTATCCTTCCGATTCCTGCTGGAATGGCAAAGAACTGAGGTTGATTCAAGAATACTTTTTGGTTTCGTGTGCTGTGCAAGACATTATCAAACACCACAAGCAACGCCATGGTTTTTTGGACAATTTTGCCGATAAAATCGCCATCCAATTGAACGACACCCACCCTGCGTTGACCGTGGCCGAGTTGATGCGGATATTTTTAGATGAATACCACATGCCATGGCAAGAAGCATGGACGATTACCCAAGCCACTTGTGCCTATACCAACCACACTTTGTTGCCCGAAGCCTTGGAAGTCTGGCCTGTTAGCCTCTTGACACAAGTATTGCCGCGCCATATGCAAATCATTTATGAAATCAATTATCACTTTTTGCAACAAGTGATGGCGCGTTGGCCGGGCGAAGACCGATGCGCTTGCACCTTGTCGCTGATTCAAGAAGGCCATGAAAAACAAGTGCGTATGGCGCATTTAGCCATTGTCGGCAGCCATTCCATCAACGGCGTGGCCGAATTACATACCCAATTGATTAAAAACGAATTGGTGCCTGATTTCTACACCTTATGGCCTGAACGTTTCAACAACAAAACCAACGGCGTAACGCCCCGACGTTGGATTGCCCAAGCCAATCCTGTTCTGACCCAATTGATCAACGACACTTTGGGCAATGATCAATGGTTGACCGATTTAAACCAACTGCGCGCACTGGAAGACCATGTGCAAGATACTGGATTTGTTGAACAATTTAGCGCAATCAAACAGCAAAACAAACGCCGCCTCGTCCAATTTATTGCTCAAAAGTCAACACTTCATTGCGACCCTGACAGCTTGTTTGCCGTGCAAATCAAACGCATCCATGAATACAAACGCCAATTGCTCAATATTTTGCGCGTGATGCACTTGTATTTAAAAATTGTCGAAGAAGGCCAAGATTTGCCCGTGCCACAAACCTATATTTTTGCAGGTAAAGCCGCACCGGGTTATGTGATGGCCAAGCTGATTATCAAATTAATCAACAACGTAGCGGATATGGTCAACAACGACAGCCGCGCCAATCAACAACTCAAAGTGGTGTTTTTACCTGATTATCGCGTGTCGTTGGCTGAAAAAATCATTCCCGCCACCAATTTGAGCGAACAAATTTCCACCGCTGGCACCGAAGCTTCAGGCACAGGCAACATGAAATTTGCCATGAACGGCGCGTTGACCATCGGTACCTTGGATGGCGCGAATGTGGAAATGCGCGAAGAAGTGGGCGTGGAGAATTTTTACATTTTCGGTTTGACGGTCAATGAAGTCAGCAAAATGCGCGAGCATAAAACCTATCACACTTGGGATTATTATCATCGCAGTCCGTTGATTCGCCAAGTGCTTGACAGTTTGATTGACAACCGTTTTTCAGCCAATGAACCTGATATTTTTCGTCCAATTTACAATAACTTAATGTATGATGGTGATTACTTTTATCACTTGGCTGATTTTGAAGCGTATATCAAAGTTCACGAACAAGCCGCTTTGGATTATCAAAATCACTTCACATGGAACCAAAAAGCAATACTCAATATGGCGCGCATGGGGAAATTCTCCAGCGATCGCACGGTGCGTGAATATGCCAAAGACATTTGGCACATTCAGGCGGTTTAATTAAGGACTTGACATGTCAGAATTTGAAGGCCAGATTTGGACCTTGCAAGAAAATGATAAACTGCATTTGGTGTGTACCATCAAGCAAATCAAAAAGAAAACCCAGTTGCTCAATTCTAAAGGCCGTGAACAAAGCGTGGCCAGCGATAAACTCGGCTGGAAACTGGCGCAAACAGCCAGCAACACGGATGATTGGTGCAGTTGTGTGGTGAGCTTGGAGCAGAACATCCGCCAAATTCAACAGGAAATTGATATTGAATTGCTGTGGGAGACGGCCAGTGACGGCGGTGTTGGCGACATTGAGCCGCTGACTGAACTGTATTTTGGGCAAAGCGATGCGTTATCACAGGTTGCGTTGTGGCGTGCTTTGGCCAAAAACCGCTTATATTTCAAACGCAAAGGCGCGCAATGGGAACCGCGTTTGCCTGAACAAGTCGAAGAATTAGAATTACAACGCCAACGAGAATTGGAAAAACAACAAGCCCAACAAGCGGCTGATGATTGGCTGGCGTTGGGTTTGAATGCGCTTAATAAAAACAGTGAGTTGCCCGTATCCGAAACCGCTTTGCCCTTTGTCACCCGTTTGGAAAACTGGTTGCGCGGCGATGTTGATAAAGCGTTGGAAGAGTATTTAGAAAAACCAGCCAACCAGCAAAATTGCAGTTTGCGTGAACTGGTGTTTGATTTATTGTATCAAGCCCAGCGGTTGCCCGCTGACAGCGACCGCGACATCATGGTCGCAGGTTTGCGCGCTGAGTTTTCGCAAAATGTATTGACTGTGGCCGCACAAATCAACCCATGGTTGCCAAAAGCCAACCAGACTTTGCTGACACTGGATTTTAGCATCGACGATGAAGAAACCCGTGAAGTGGATGATGCGCTGGGCATTGAAGCCAATGACCAAGGTTGGTTGATCAAAGTGGCGATTGCTGACCCTGCCCGTCTGATCGCCTATGGCGACACCCTCGACCGTGAAGCGGCCAAACGCGGCACAACCGTGTATTTGCCCACCCAAACCATTTTGATGTTGCCTGAACACATTTCTTGCCAAATTGCCAGTTTAACCGCTGAACAACCGCGTTCCGTGCTGTTGGTGGCAATACAATTGAATGCCCAAGCTGACGTGTTGAATGTTGATTTACAGCGCGCAGCGGCAGTGGTCAAACAACGCTTGAGTTATGACCAAGCCGATACATTGTTGACAGATGGCAACAATGAAACCGCGCAAAAACTGCGGCAATTGCTTGAAATCAGTCAACTTTTAGCCCAACAACGTAAAGCGGCAGGCAGTTTCAGTTTTAATCGACCTGAATATAAAATTGAAATCGATAACGAAAAAAAGGTGAAAGTCAAGCTGTTGAACAGCCAATCCCCCAGCCGTGCGTTGGTGGCAGAAATGATGATTCAAGCCAATGCGCTGGCGGCGCGTTATGCCCAACGCCATGAAATTCCTATCATTTATCGTGGGCAAGAGGCACCCAGCCAGCCGATTGATGCTGCGATGCTGGCAGAGCCGTTGGCTTTTTATAAAGTCATCAGGCTTATCAAACCGTCCAGCTTATCGCTCCATGCGATTAATCACAGCGGTTTAGGCTTGGCTTGTTATACGCAGTTGACTTCACCGTTGCGCCGCTTTGCCGATTTGGTGATGCAACGCCAGTTGTTGGCGCATCTGGCCGAACAACCCTATCCTTATGATCAAGAAGAGTTATTCAAAGTGCTGGCCGCTGCGGAACAGTGCAGTCGCAATGCCCGCATGGCGGAAAACAATGCCAAAAAACGCTGGTTTATTTTCTATTTACAACAGCAAAACCCTGATGCCGAGTATGAAGCGATGGTGATTGAACCTTTGAAAATCGGTTTCAAAGCAGAATTGTTGCCTTGGGGTGTGGATACGCTGTTGATGGGCGATAAAAGTTTGAGCGCGGGGCAAAAAGTGCAGGTTAAAATTGATAAACTGCGGTTAAAAGCCTTGCAAATTCGGCTTAAACCCTTGAAATAACATGCTAAAACGCGATTATCTGCTGTTCTTGGTTTTGCCCTTGTTGTTTTATCCCGTCTGGCTGGGGTTGATTTTCCTGCAAAACACGGTGTTTGGTGAACAAACGCTGTGGTTTTTACTGCAAGCGGGTCGGGATAAGCCGTTGACCCAGCAAATTTGGCAAGATTTTTTTGCCAGCTTGCCGTGGAGTTATGGCGTGTTTGGCCTGTTGGTCTTGCCTTTTTATGGGTATTTAAGCCGCCACAACCACCCTGTTTTTATGCCGTTGTTGTTGCAGTTGTTGGCCATCGGTTTGGCCATCGCTTATGGTTTGACAGGGGCGCATTTTTGGGGTTTGCCAACCTTTGGTTTAACCGCCGTGGTGTTGTGGCTTCTGTTGTTGGGGTTGCGGGCTTTGTTGCGCCTGCGTTTCAAGCAGAATAACCCAGAAAAACATGGGCTTAGGTGATGATATGTCCGTAAAAAGAAGGCGGACGGGCTGTTGCAATAGTAAATAAAAACAATGAGATAACCAAGCCTGCGGCGATTTTTTCCATCAAGGTATTGGGCGGACAAGGCAAG
>DYSU01000012.1:27614-39296 GCA_020726335.1 Thiomargarita sp.
GATAACCAAGCCTGCGGCGATTTTTTCCATCAAGGTATTGGGCGGACAAGGCAAGCCGTAATTGTTTTCGCCTTGTGAACCTGATTTAAATAAAAACAACAACAGCATAAAGGGTATGGGAATCACCAGAAAAAACAGCAACATCCACCAACCGCTGAAATCAAAATCGTGAAAACGTTGTATGCTCAAAAGCAAGCTGATGGCCAAACAAACAAGGCAGAACAACACCATGGTGATCAAGGGTATCCAAACCAAAATTTCACTGTTTAAGCGCATCATCAACGGATATAGCGTGGCAATAAGGATTTGAATTAAAAAACCCATGCCAAAAGCATAGACAATAAAACGGATGCGCCCAATACGGCCAAAAGAGAATAATTGATACGGGGTAAAACCTGTTTGTTCCAGCGCAACATCGCTTTGCGGCACTTCATATGGGTTGGTTGTGCGGTCGCTGGGAATTTTCGCTTGTGCGGGTAAATAGCCCCATTCGTGACCGTGGTCGATTTTTTGGGTTTTGCGATACCTGTTTTTAAGCAAATCCAATTGGGCTTGGCCTGCGGCGCGCAATTGGTTTTGGTCAGAATCTTTATTCACGCCCAACAATTGATAATAATCGTTTTTTTCATTATGGTCTTGTAAATCATAGGCTTGGCGTTTATCGGCATCACACAGGGTTTGATAGGCAATTTTGATGCGTTGGATTTTTTTTTGCACTGCGGCTTTGATTTCTGCTTGGCTGGCAGTCGAAGGTAAATTTAATCCTTGATAATAATCTGTGTTCATATTAAAAATGTTGCACCGTCAGTTGTTCATGGTCTAAATAAATTTGGGCAATTTTATCAATCCATTGGTCGTCAATGTCTTCTCGAACCAGATATTGACCTGCAATGGACAGCAGTTCGGGTTTGAGTTTTTGGCAAAAAATTCTGGCATGTGAATCGCCATTTGTCCCTGCAAACGCACGGCCATTGAGACTGCCATAAACATGAATATGGCCTTTGGCAAGGATTTCCGCCCCGTGGCTGACACTGCCCAATACCACCAAATCGCCTTGCTTGGCAAAATATTGTTGGCCTGAGCGCACCGTCTGATTGATGACCAAGGTATTGGCACAAGCAGTGGCTGGCACCGTTTCCAGCGGTTTTTTATTGAATTTTGTTTCCCGCAACAGCGGCAGGCTGTCAGGGTTTTTGATCACCAATTCCTGTTCTTGCAAACCGCGCAACGCCAACGGCAATAAACCATAATTTAACAGCATACGCTTTAATTTAGCCACGTTGATGCTGGCTGACGGGGCATGGGGGGCAAGCTGGCTGATGTCGATGATGATGGGCAGGTTTTCAAATAATTTGGGGGCTTGCTGGACTTGCTGTCTAAGCTGTTGTTCTAATTGAGATAAATCCAGTTCAAATAGATGCAGCACGGTGACAGTTAACATGCTGCCTTTTAACGCAAATAAAGGAGAATAAGTCAATTGCATTTTGGTTAATAGGTTAAAACATCAGGATTATTTAACGGACAATACCACGCGCACTGCGATTTAAAAAGTCAATAAAATGTTGTACTTCGGGACATTGCTCCAATAAATCTTGTAATTGTTCTATCGCTTGGCGGGTGGTTAAATTTTGCCGACAAATGATTTTATAAGCTTGGCGCAAATAACGCAAAGTGTCATGCGCAAAACCGTGGCGTTTCAAGCCTTCACTGTTTAAGCCGTGGCTGGTTGGCGGATGACCGCTGACGGTGATAAACGGCAACACGTCTTTTAAAATAATCGCGCCTGCGGCGATAAAGCAATGGCGGCCAATTTGACAAAATTGATGCACGCCTGAAAAACCGCCTAAAATGGCATAATCATCCACATGTACATGCCCCGCCAAAGACGCGCCATTGGCAAACACGGTGTGATTGCCCACTTGACAATCGTGAGCGATGTGGGTGTAAGCCATGATCCAGTTGTGATGACCCACGCGGGTGTGGCCACCGCCTTGTTGCGTACCACGGTGCATAGAGCAGTATTCACGAATTTTGTTGTCATCACCAATTTCTAAAAAAGTGTCGCTGTCACCGCTGTCTTTTTTATCTTGTGACATTGCGCCTAAACTGGCAAAAGAAAAAATTTGATTGCGTTGGCCAATGCGGCTAGGCCCTTGAATGACGACATGAGATGCAATGTGCGAATCAGCGGCGATTTGCACTTGTGGGCCAATGACACTGTACGCACCCACATGAACAGAGCTGTCCAGCTCTGCGCTGGGGTCAATGATTGCGCTGGGATGAATTTTTTGGGTCAAGTTTCAATATCCCGATTCACGCACATTAAATCCGCAACAGCCACCAGATGGCCATCGACTTCAGATTTGGCGGTGTACTTCCAAAAACCCCGTTTGTTGCTGAGCAATTGGACGGTGATTTTTAATTGGTCACCCGGTTCTACGGGGTGTTTGAAGCGCACTTTGTCAATGCCTGCTAAATAATACAGCGATTTATTATCAGGTTGCAGTTGGGCGGTTTTAAAGGACAATAAACCCGTGGCTTGCGCCATCGCTTCGACAATCAACACCCCGGGCATCACAGGGCGTATCGGAAAATGGCCTTGAAAGAAAGGTTCGTTGATGGTCACATTTTTTATCGCTGTCAAGCTTTCACCGACAGTGTAGTCGATGACCTTATCAATCAGCAAAAATGGATAGCGATGAGGTAAATTGTGAAATATCTCATGTATATCCATGGTATTCATAAACTGTCCTTTTGGTTAAGTGGGGAACTGGCTGGGTTAAGCGGGCTTTCTTTTAAGGTTTTCAAATCTTTGGCCATTTGGGTGATGTTTTTCATATGGCTGTAATTTTTGCGCCACAAACGGTTTTTTTGCAACGGACTGCCTGAGGAATAAACCCCTGCTTCTAAAATAGATTGCAACACCACCGAACCGCCTGTAATATGAACATTATCAACCACTTCAATGTGTCCAACCATGCCAACGCCGCCGCCGATGGTGCAATACGCGCCAACACGGGTACTGCCTGCAATGCCCACACAAGCGGCAATTGCGGTGTGTTGGCCAATATGCACATTATGGGCAATTTGAATTTGGTTATCCAATTTAACCCCGTCTTCAATCACGGTGTTGTCCAACGCACCACGGTCTATTGTGGTGTTCGCACCAATTTCCACTTGGTTGCCAATAATCACCGTGCCAATTTGCGGGATTTTTAGCCACTGTCCATGGTCATTGGCCAAGGCAAAACCATCCGCACCGATGACCGCACCGGGGTGAATGATCGCGTCTTGACCCACGCAGACATCGTTCATCAAGGTGACATTTTTCAGCAACCGACTGCCTGCACCAAGCACCACACCATCGCTGATGACACAAGCCTCGCCGATATAAACCCCGTCGTGAATATTGGCCGCACCGACAACCGCTTTTGCGCCGATATAAACATTTTTGCCTATGCGCGCATTGGGGTTCAGCCATGCGGTGGGGTGAATAAACGCAACGGGCTTGGGCGGTGAATAAAACACATTCATACAGCGGCCATAACCCAAATAGGGGTCGGCCATCAATAAACACGGTACGGGGGATAAATGTTGCTGTTCGGGTTTAATGATAACAGCCGCCGCTTGGGTTTTGTTGAGTTGTGCTTGTAACGCGCTGTTACTAAAAAAGCTGATATGTTGACTATCCGCTTTTAACAAAGAGGCAACCCCGACAACGTTAATATCTGGGGCAGCCGTGCATTGTGCTTGAATCAGCTTGGCCAGTTGCGCCAAACGCATGTTAATTATTATTTAAGTATTTCAATACGGTATCGGTGATGTCCACGCGGTCACTGGCATAAACCACGCCTTCACTGAGAATAAAATCATAATCTTCTTGTTTGGCCAATTCTTCAATGCTTTTGGAAATTTTCTTTTGCAATTTGTCCAATTCTTCACTGCGGCGGATGTTGTAGTCTTCTTGAAACTCATCTTGCGCCCGTTTGGCATCGCGTTCTTTGGACAAAATGTCGCGTTTTAAGTCAGCCGCGTCTTTGCGCGACATGATCGCTTCATCTTTGGCCAAACGGTCTTTCATTTGTTGCACGTCTCTGATGCTGTTGGACAACTTGCCTTCGCGTGGCGCAAACTCTTGTTCCAGCCGTTTATTGGCTTCTTGCACTTGTTTGGCACTTTCTAAAATTTTAATCGGGTTGACAAAACCGATTTTTAGATTAGAACCTTCTGCATATAAAGGTGCGATATATAAGCAGCTCAATATTAAAGCAAAAACTGGGTATTTCATTGTCATTTTCATCCTAAAAAATTAAAAAGTTGCACCGATGGTAAATTGAAACATTTGGGTATCATCATTGTCTTTCGCGTTCAGGGCTTTACCTAAGCTGAATGTCAAACCGCCGATGGGTGAATACCAAGTGGCTGACAAACCAACAGAATAACGTAAGTCACCTGCGTTAAAATCTTCACGGATACCATAAACATTGCCTACATCAAGAAACAGACCAAGCCGCCATGATTTCACATCTTCAAAGAAAGGAGGGGGAAAAATCAATTCGGCTGTACCCAGCACTTTTAAATTACCCCCAATGGCATAGCCATTGGAATCATCAGGGCCTAACGTGTTTTCTTTAAAACCGCGTATACTGCGTGGACCGCCAGCGGTGTAGTTTTCAAAAAACGGATATTCAGTGTCGCCGTATTGGTCACCATAGCCCACATCGCCTTTGAACATCATCACATAACGTTTGGTGACAGGAATATACCAACGTTGTTGATAATTGATTTTATAAAAGGTTAAATCGCTCATCGGTATGGCAACTTCCGCCCCAATCGTATGCACCACGCCTTTGGTGGGGAACATCGCCCTGTCACGGGTGTCATGTGACCAACCGGTGTTAAATTTATAATTGGTATAAGTATCGCCATTGGTATTGATGAAATTAAACACCTCATTGGCACTGATGGCAGTGGATTTTAAAGCGGTTTGTTCAGGCTCAAAACCAAAACGAATGTTGTCATATTCATTGATTGGAATACTGTAAGCCAAATTGGCACTTATAATATCCAACGCATAGCGGCTTAAGTTGGCTTCCGCCGCATTGGTTTCACGGTAGGTGATGCCTGCGGTTTGGCTGATACCGTCTTGGGTAAAATAAGGGTTGGTGTAGGACAATTGATAAATGGTATCGACATCACTGTTGTTAAATTCCGCGCTTAAACTGCGTCCTGTGCCTAAAAAGTTTTCTTGGGTGATGCTAAAATTCAACAACATCCCTTGGGTTTGTGAATACCCAATCCCTGCCGCCAGATTACCACCGGGCAATTCGTCAACCGTAAACAATAAATCGACTTGGTCATGAACATCAGGCACAGGCACTTTTTCCACTTGCACTGAGCTGAAAAAACCCAAGCGTTCCAAACGGGTGCGCGAGCGTTTGATTTTTTCCGTCGAAGCCCACGCACCTTCCAATTGACGCAATTCACGGCGCATCACTTCATCAGCGGTGCGGGTGTTGCCTTTAAAATCAATGCGACGAATATAAATGCGTTTCCCCGGTTCGACAAAAAAGTTCAATGCCACGGTTTTGTCTTTTTCATTGACTTCAGAGCCTGCGCCCACTTTGGCAAACGCATAGCCTTCATCACCGATTTTATCCACAATGGCTTCGGTTGAGCCGGTCACTTCTTTTTGCGAAAATATTTGGCCTGTTTTGACTGTAATCAACTTTTCCAATTCGGCTTTGTCGATAATGGTTTCACCTGATAATTTAACCCCGGAGACTGTATATTGCGCGCCTTCGGTGACATTGACCGTGATGTAAATATTTTGTTTATCGGGGCTGATGGTCACTTGAATGGAATCAATATTAAAATTCAAATAGCCTTGGTCTGAATAAAAAGCGCGCAAGCGTTCTTTATCGGCGGTGAGTTTTTCACTGGAATATTGGTCACGTTTGGAAAACAGCAAATACCATGCGGTAGAGGTGAGTTCAAATTCATCCAACAAAGTGGCATCATCAAACACCGTGTTGCCGACAAAATTAATTTGATGAATTTTCGCTATTTTGCCTTCAACGACTTCAATTTGCACATTGACGCGGTTGCGCGGTTGTGGTGTGACCGTGGGTTTGATTTCCACCGCATAATAGCCCAAATTGAAATACTGGCGTTGTAATTCTAAAACCACTTTGTCCAATAACGACTTGTTGAACACTTGGCCTTTATAAAAATTAATGCTTTTCAACGACTCTTTTAAGTCATCGGTGTCCAGCTCTTTATTGCCGATAAAAATCACATCAGCAATTGCGGGGCGTTCCACCACCACCACCACCAATACATTGTTTTCCTGCTCTAAATGAATGTCGCTGAACAAGCCTGTTTTAAATAACGTTTTGATGGCCTCACTGGATTTTTTTTCATCCAACGTATCGCCGACTTTGACGGGCAAATAATTGAACACCGTACCTGCCGATGTACGCTGTAACCCCTCGATTTTTATATCTTTAATGACAAAACGTTCCGCCGCCGAAACAGGGGTTAAACAAGAAAACAGCAAAACAAAGGCAGTTAAAAAACGTAGCATAGGATTAGCCCAATAAACGGTTGAAATCATTAAAAAAAGCCAGACCCATCAACAACAGCAACAAAGAAATACCAAATCGCAAAAAAATGGATTCAGCCATTTCAGACAATGGGCTGCCTTTAACGGTTTCGATTAAATAAAACAACAAGTGGCCACCATCAAGCATCGGAATGGGCAATAAATTAATCACACCCAAACTGATGCTGACCAAACCCAAAAAATTCAAAAACGACAGCCAACCATGGGCAAACGTTTTACCCGCATATTCAGCAATCGTCACCGGCCCGCTGATATGGGTATATGACACTTCCAATGTCACCATTTTAGCCATCATTTGCAAACTCAGCCATGTCATATCCCATGTCTTTTGCAAAGCTTGATGAACGGCGGCCAACAAACCATAACGTTCAACCACCAACAAATGATCAGGTGGCCATGTGATGCCCAGCGTAACCCCAACTTGTCCCACGCCTTGTTGATTTTCAGGCACAACGGCCAAAGTCAAAAGCTGACCCTGACGATTAACCGTCACTTGCAACGTTTTTAATGGCCGCGCCCTGACATATTCCACCCAAGCAGACCAATCATCCATTTTGCGCCCATCCACTTGCACCACGGTATCCCCCGTTTGCAAACCTGCATTGGCAGCAGGGCTGTTGGGCATGATCTCACCCAAGATGGCGGCAGGCTTTAACGAATGAATCCCCAATTGATTGAATACATTATGATTTGCAAAATCATCCAGACTAAAATCACTCAATGACAAATGAGTAAGCGAAGTTTTACCAGTCTCATCCTTCAATGTCAATGGCAAAGTCGTACCCGCCAAACGTTGTTGCAAAATCGCCTGACGCACCGCTTGCCAATGTGGCGTGAGTTTATCGCCGACTTGCACAATTTCCAACCCCCTACGCAAACCCGCTTGTTCGGCAAGCGAATGGGCATCCACTGCACTGATAATGGGTTTAATTCCCACAACGCCACTCAGATGTATCAGCGTATAAACCCCAATCGCAAACAAAAAATTCACCCAAGGCCCTGCCAGCACAATCAAAGAACGCGCCCAAACAGGTTGACGATTAAACGCCCGCGACAACTCCGATGCCGCCACCTCGCCTTCGCGCTCATCCAACATTTTGACATAACCGCCCAACGGAATCGCCGCAATTTGAAATTCAGTCTTATCTTGGCCAAAAGACTTGCGCCACAAGGGTTTACCAAAACCCACAGAAAAGCGTAAAACCTTAACATTCAACCATTTAGCCACTTGGAAATGCCCCCATTCGTGGACAACAACCAAAATGCTTAAGGCCAAAATAAACGCAAATAAAGTTTGAATAAAATCCATCATAAAGAATCAGTTGTCTATCAGCAATGAATTAATTCATTGATTAAAATAATGATATTCCAGTTGCAACAACTGGGCTTTGATGGCCAAACCACCGCTGTAACCGCCTAAACCGCCGTTGTTGGCAATCACCCGATGGCAAGGAATCACCAAGGCGATGGCATTGGCTGCGTTGGCGTTGGCGACTGCACGCACGGCTGTTTCACGTTGGATTAATTTGGCCAAAGCCAAATAGCTCAGGGTTGTGCCATAGGCTTGTTGTCGCAATGCTCGCCAAACTGTTTGTTGAAACGCCGTACCCACCATCAACAGCGGCAAATTAAAATCGGTTCGTTGACCTGCCAAATAATCGGCCACTTGTCGGCGGGTTTCGGTCAAAACCGCATCGTCTTGTACCATAAATTCCGCCTGCAATTTTTGTTGCAAACGCTTTTTTATGCGCGTGCTTGTTGGGCTGTTCGCAAAATCAAGCAAACACACACACCCTGCAAAAGAACCCAAAACCAGTTCACCCATCGCACTGGTGTAGGTTTGAATATGGATTTGATGGTTTTTATTTGCCATGATGCACTGTTTTTAGACCAACCGCCCATATGATAGCAACTGCCTAAAAAAATGTCGCCTGCATTAATCTTAACGTGGCACAGACAAGCGAATTTGAGTGCGTTGCAATAAGGTGGTCAACAAGGTTTGTTGCCAACCTTCAATGATGGGCAGTTGTTCGCTGGGGTGTTGAATCGCATCGGCGGTATAATGGCTTTTGTAAAATAAGGGTAAATAAGGGTTTTTCAACGACCACAACAAGTGGCTGTCACCATCTGCCCACAACACGATGATTAAATTTTGAATACGCAACAGCAACGCCAGTTGTTTCATGTCCAATTGTGGGTCATCAAACACGCCATAACAGTGTTTTAAGCTGGCATGGGCTTCGTTGTTCTCAAAAAACCGCGCCATCGTGGGGTTGAGAATCAGCCACGCATCATCAATAATCTGCTGTTGTTGGCAAGACTGCCAAAACGCTTGGCGCGCTTCGCCGTCATCAACCCATTGATATTGCAAAACTAAATCAAAAAACAGGTCTAACACCCAGCCGTTGGCCCATTGTTTAAACAATTTAAACAACGGCGGTTTAATGGTTTGCCAATCGTGTTGATTAATCACAGGATGTTGCGCGTGTTGGAGCAAAAACAACAAACTGCGGGTTCTAATCTCTTTTGGGCAATCGGTCTGCAACCAAGGTTGCAACAACGCTTCAATCAAATTTTTTTTGCAATGCGGGTAACGCAGTTGTTGCGGGTGTTCTGACCATGCCAACAACAAGGGCAAGGCTTGCTTTTTGTCATCAATATCGGCGGCCATAAAATAAGCCAAGGCCTGCTGATAAACCGCTTGTGCATAACCGCCCGACAACAATTTGCCCGACAAGCCCGCTTGGGTCAGCAATGGAATCGCCGCTTGCTGTAAACAACGCAGTGCCAATGCGTCAACACCTTGATTGGATTCAAATAAATGATACTGTTGCTGTGCTTGTTGCCAATGTTGCAAAGCGGAATAGGCGGGCAGTTGTTCAAGCTGTTGCACGATAAATTGCGCCACGCGGTCAATATGCGGTTTGTTGTGGGCAAAATGCAACAAATACACATAAATCAAGCGTTTCAAACCGCTGGGATGGCCTTTGATGCGCTGGAAAAATCGGGCTAAAAAACCGCGTTGGATGATGAGATGGTGCAATTTTTTGCCATACCACAACAACCACGGCACCCGTCGCCAATCGTTGGCTTGGATTTGATGCCAATCATGGGTGGCCAGCGCGTGACCAAATTTTTTATATAATTTAAGCTGTTGCGCCATACTCGGCATCACAGGCGTGAGATCAATCGGACGCAAACAGGCGGCTTTTTGTGCCAAACAGGGCGCGGCGATGGGTGGCCATTGTGTCCAGTCTTGTTGGCAAGCGGCCAATTGTTGGCGCAGATTCATCAGGGATTGAGCAAGCGCAAAGTCCATACACCGTGGTTCAATTCATAGCATTCGCGGTGATGCAGGCGAAATTCGCCTTCTGTCCAAAATTCAATGCGATGCGGCATCACTTGATAACCCGACCAATGGGGCGGACGCGGCACAAGCCCATCAGCAAACTGCGCGGCATAATCGGCATAACGTTGCTCTAAATCAGCGCGGTGCGCCAAAGTTTGCGATTGTTGTGAAGCCCATGCACCGATACGGCTTGGCAAGGGGCGCGTTTGCCAATAGGCATCGGCTTCTGCTTCGCTGACATCGGTGACCCGCCCTTCAATCAACACTTGTTGGTGCAGGCACTGCCAATAAAATAACAGGGCAACTTGTTGATTTTGCGCCAAATCATCGCTTTTGCGGCTGTGTTTGTTGGTGTAAAAAACCAAGGCTTGATTTTCAACGCCTTTGAGCAAAAGGGTGCGCACCGAAGGCTGACCTTGGGCATTGACGGTGGCAACGCTCATCGCATTGGGATAATCCAAACCGCACTGTTGCGCTTGAGCCAATAAATCGTTAAACCGTTGTAATGCTGTTTGTAGTAGTGACATTGTTTTATCCAATGGCCATGGGTTGACCACAGTTGAGAGTAATTTGCTGTTTGTGGTTGTTTTTCACCTGATACATGGCTTTATCCGCATGGTTTAATAATTCGTCCGCTGTGTTGCCATCGTTGGGATAACAGGCCACGCCAATGCTGATGTCCAATTGCACGGCTTGCTGTGCCAAAGCAATCGGTTGGTTCACTGTGTTTTGAATGCGGCGCACCAACGCCATAATGTCTTCGCAAGTACGCACGTCATTCATTAAAATCACAAATTCATCGCCGCCATAACGGCATAACACGTCTGAAACACGAATGCACTGTTGCAAGCGGCGGCTGATTTCGCATAATACCATGTCACCTTGGCTGTGACCTAAATTGTCGTTAATCCATTTAAAACTGTTCAAATCCATAAACAACACCGCCATGATCAAGTGATGGCGTTTGGAACGTGACAATTCTATGGCCAAACTTTCATCAAAAAACAAGCGGTTATAGAGTTTGGTCAAGGGGTCTAAATGTCCCACTTGTTGCAAATGCTGTTCAGTTTTTTTGCGTTGGGCAATTTCTTGTTCCAATTGCTGGCGTATTTGGGTCATTTTCGCCAACATGCTTTTGAGTTTGGCACTGTATTGCCACAATTTAACAAACACTTGCACTTTGCTGATCAACAAGGTTGCATCCACAGGTTGTGGCAAATAATCCACCGCACCTGCGGCATAACCTTGGTCACGGTGCTGTTGTTGGCCACAATAATGCGCGCTGAGAAAAATAATCGGCACATGACCATGGTAGGGGTGGTTGCGAATTTGTTTGGCCACTGTATAACCGCTGATGTCGGGCAAATTGACATCCAACAACACCACGGCAAAATCATGTTGACCACAGTGTTCCAGTGCGGTTTGACCACAATCGGCTTCGATACAATCCAAATTAAGGCGCGACAATAAAATCTTCAATAATTTTCGATTCACGGCCCTGTCATCGACAATTAAAATTTTGGTTCGTGCTTTCATGCTTTAATTTTCCACAGAGTGCAACCAACGTTCAAGCATCAAACTGCCGTGTGGCTGTAGCCGTGGCGCATATCGTTGATTGTCTGCGCGCAACCCTGTCACCGACAACGATAAACTTTGCAATTGATGGCTGTGGCCGACCAGCCAACGTTCCAAACCTTGTGCCGTCACT
>DYSU01000012.1:39396-43919 GCA_020726335.1 Thiomargarita sp.
TCAATTGACAGCCCAAACAAATGCCCAACGTGGGCAAATCAGCCGCCAGCCGTTGTTTAAGCAGTTGAATCACACCATTTAAAAATGGATAATCCGCATGATCATACACACCGATGGGCGCGCCCAACACCAGCCACACATCAGCCGCCAACGGGTCAACAGAACTAAAATCAGCCAGCGGGGCTTCAATTATTTGCAATCGATAGCCCAAGGCCTGCAACAATGGCGCAAAATAGCCTGCATCTTCAAACGGTGCAGGCTGGATGACAAGCGCGGTTTTCATCACAAATGATCCAAAATTGCTTTTTTCACGGCATCCAATTGCGCTTCAATGGTCAGCACAGGTGCGGTGCTTTGTTTGATGGCGGTGTCGGGGTCTTTCAAACCGTGGCCTGTGAGCGTGCAAACAAGGCTGCTGCCTTGAGCAATTTTGCCGCTTTGAATGTCGGCCATCGCGCCTGCCAATGAGGCGGCGGAGGCGGGTTCACAGAAAATGCCTTCTTTTTCAGCCAACAGTTTTTGGGCGGCCAAAATGCTTTCATCGCTGCATTCATCAAACCAGCCGCCCGATTCTTTTTGCACTTGCCACGCATAATCCCAGTTTTGCGGATGGCCGATGCGAATCGCGGTGGCCACGGTTTCGGGTTTGGCCACCATGTGGCCACGCATGAATGGCGCAGAGCCTGTGGCTTGATAACCCACCATTTTTGGGCGGTTGCCGACAATCGCGCCGCCTGCAAAACGGCAATGGCCTTGGCAAAAGGTGCATGAGGCGGTGACATGGTCGCCGTTGGCACAAGAATATTCGCAATAGCCTATCCAATGGGCGGTGATATTGCCTGCGTTGCCCACGGGCAAACAATGGTAATCGGGTGCGCGGCCTAATTCTTCAATGATTTCAAAGGCGGCGGTCTTTTGCCCTTGCAAACGATAGGGGTTAATGGAGTTGACAATGGTCACGGGCGCGTGTTCGGCCACTTCTTTGACCAAGCGCATCCCTTCATCAAAATTGCCTTTGATTTGGATCACCACCGAGCCGTGCATCATCGCTTGCGCCAATTTCCCTTGGGCGATTTTGCCATCGGGAATCAGCACAAACGCGGTGATGCCTGCGCGGGCGGCATAGGCGGCGGCGGCGGCGGAGGTGTTGCCCGTTGACGCACAGATAATCGCTTGCCTCCCCTCTTCCACCGCTTTGGTTACGGCCATGGTCATGCCACGGTCTTTAAACGAACCTGTTGGATTAAGTCCTTCATATTTAACATAAATATCCACTTCTTTGCCCACTATTTTGGGAATATTGTTGAGGCGAATCAAAGGGGTGTTGCCTTCGCCAAGGCTGATGATGCGGGTGTCATCATGCACGGGTAAACGGTCACGATAACGGTCAATCAATCCGGTATAGCGTGGATGAAATGGCATAACAGGCTCTCCATAAGGTCAGCGATGATTATTCAATGCCCAATTTGGCATCACCAGAAAATTCCCATGTACGGGTAATGTGTAAAATATCAACTTCTTTGCGAATATTGGCAGAAAACGGGATAAAAGGCGCGGCCAAGCGGGCGATGCGTTTGGCGGTGTCGTCCAATAAACTGTGGCGTGATGGGGTTAAAACATTGATTTCATAAATGGTTCCATCGGCGTTGATGCCCACATCCATGATTAAATAGCCTGATAAATGTTGGCGACGAATTTCATCGGGAAAATGCAACAAGCCCGTTTCTTCAATTCTGGTTTGCCATGCGTCCATATAGCGTGCAAACGCATATTCTTTGGTGCGTGGCGATAACTGTCGATGGCGCGGGCGTTTTTCGTGCGCTTGATAGCTGGCATCTAACGTGGCTTGAATGCTGGTTAAATGTTGGCTCATGTTGAGCAAGGTTTGTAAATCCAAACTCGGTTGGTCAGTGTTTTGTTGCGCTTGCCCTGTGTTTTGCGGTTGATCGGCGGTTTTTTGGCTGTCGTTGACCATCAACATGCCGTCATCCATTTTAACGGTCAGTTCGCTGGTGCGGGTCGTGGTGCGGGCAGCGGATAAGCTGGGCTTTATTGTGGACACCACATTGGGGTTGTCATCGGGAAACGGGGCAATTTCAGGTGTGGTGGCGGTGACTTTGTCTTCAACATCGCCGCCGCCTTCTTGGTTGCTTTGGGCTAAAAAGGTTGCCTCTTGTGGCGCGCTGGCCGTTTTGCTTTGCACCAAAATAATTTCCATGGGCGCAATGACGTTTTTGGGCGGTAAGTATTCAAAACCCAACAAGAAAATAGCCCCCCCATGCAACAAAAAGGCGACAAAAAAAGTCACCGTCAATCGGTCGCTGGGGGTTTGGTGCTGTGAAGGGTTTAGGGTAAAAACGGTCATTGGTGTAAAATAGCAAAATTGGAATCAGTGGCTAAAAGCCTGTCAGTGCAGTTGTTGCCAACCGCGTCCTTTAATACCTTTTTTCCTTTGGTTTTGCAAGTTTTTTGAGTCAACGTGAATTATAAACAGCTTATTTTAAAAAATATTCAGCTTGAGTCGCAACAATTCACTGACCGCGTCATTGTCAGTTGGTTGGGGATGATTTTATTGATTGTGGTGTTGGTGGGCCATTTGATTTATTTGCAAGTGTTTAATTATGAACACTATAGCATGTTATCAGAAAAAAACCGTTTGGATGTGCGACCGATTCCACCGATACGCGGTTTAATTTATGACCGCAATGGAATTATTCTCGCCAAAAACATCACGTCTTATCGTGTCGAGATGGTCCCAGAGCAAGTGCCTGATATGTCTATCTTATTACAACGGCTGACCCCGTTGTTGCAATTAACGGCCAACGAATTGGATGGTTTACAAAAACGTTTGTTGCGTAAAAAATTACAACACCGCAATTTTGATCGGGTGTTGATTCGAGACAAACTCAGCCCCGAAGAAGTGGCCAGCATTTCGGTTTATCAACACCGTTTGGAAGGGGTTTATATTGATGCCAGCTTAACCCGATTTTATCCTTTTGGCGAACATGCGGCGCATGTCATCGGTTATGTTGGGCGCATCAATGAACAGGAATTAAAGCGTTTGGATGAAGTGCAATATAAAGACACCGAATTTGTCGGCAAAACAGGGATTGAACGCCATTATGAACCTGAATTGCACGGCGAAGTGGGCTATAAAAAAGTGGTGACCAACGCCCAAGGCCGCATTTTACAACGCATAGACCAAGTCAACCCTGTGGCAGGCAAAGATTTGTATTTGAACTTAGACATTGATTTACAAATCAAAGTAGAAGGAATTTTAGCCAACGAACGTGCCGCCTTGGTGGCAATAGAGCCAAAAACAGGCGCGGTATTGGCCATGGCCAGTATGCCCACCTTTGACCCCAATTTATTTGTCAACGGCATTGACCACGCCGCTTTTAATGAATTGCGCTTATCGCCTGACCGCCCCTTGTATAACCGTGCGGTTCGCGGCTTGTATTCACCCGGTTCAAGCATTAAACCTTTTGTCGGTTTGGCCGGGTTTGAATACGGCGTGCGCAAACCAACCGACCACAGTTATTGCCGTGGCTATATCACCTTGAAAAACAACAAGCACAAATACCGCTGTTGGATTCACAAAAACAACCGTGGCGGCCACGGTGCGATGGACTTCAACCAGGCGGTGGAACAATCGTGCGACGTGTATTTTTATGAACTGGCGTTGGATTTGGGCATTGACAATTTATCCGAATTTTTAAACCGCTTCAGCTTTGGCCGAAAAACGGGCATTGATACTTTCGGCGAATTGGCGGGGTTGATGCCGACCAAAGAATGGAAAACCGTGCGTAAACGTGTGCCGTGGTATCCGGGGGAAACAGCCATTGCAGGCATAGGCCAAGGCTACACCTTGTCCACACCGATACAGTTGGCCACCGCCACCGCGTTGATCAGCATGAAAGGCCAAGGCCGCAAACCGCATTTGGTTTCCAGCATCAAATACAAAAAAGAAAAGAAAACGGAGTTTATCGCCTCTGAACCCATGACCGTTGCGGTTAAAAATCCTGCAACTTGGGATGAAGCGATTCATGCCATGCGCAACGTATTGCACGGCAAACGCGGCACAGCGCGTGACATCATGTACGGCAGTTCGTATCAAATGGCAGGCAAAACGGGTACAGTGCAAGTGGTGAAAATCAAACAAAATGAAAAATACGATGCCAGCAAATTGAAAAAAGAACACCAAGACCACGCATGGTTTGTCGCTTTTGCCCCGATTGACAACCCACGGATCGCGCTGGCGGTGATTGTTGAAAACGGGGGCAGTGGCAGCCATGCCGCCGCGCCTTTAGCCAAGCAAGTAATTGATTATTATCTAAAAAAACAAAAAGTCATTCCATGATTATCGAAATAACAGCATTGTCTGTAGTCTTTTGCGATTTTGTGCGCTTTGGGTTTGGCACACCATGCTTCAATGTTAAAAGGGTTCTTTTTAGGAAATAAACCATGCGAAAACTCATCAGCTTTGATTGGGCAATCAAAAAAATCCTCAGAAGCAAAGCCCA
>DYSU01000013.1:0-29141 GCA_020726335.1 Thiomargarita sp.
AAAGATTTTTTTCTTTAACCCCCCTCAGTCATTAATGAAACTGATTTCACTCCGTCAAATTCTATGGGAATACGGCGGTTTTTGCCCTCTGATAGGGTCGGTTTACTTTCCCCGCCTGCCGCCAGCATTTCTTCTATCAAGGGTATTAATTTTTGCATCACTCTGGCTTCCCTGAACACGCTTCGGCAGGTGTGGCGAATTTCGCGTTCTGGATTGGACGGGGCTTTTTTGGCCGTTTGAAAGGCGATGGGTGTGACCAACTGGAATTTAAATAAGTCAGCAATATCATAGACAAAGGATAAAGGCGCACCGCTGTGAATAAATGCGATTGCGGGGGAATAGCCCGCCGCTAAAATCGCGGCTTCGGTGATGCCGTATAAACAGTGGTTGGCCGCGCTGATGCAACGGTTGGTCAAATCGCCTGCATCCCAGTCTTTGATGTCGTATTTGCGGCCATGCCAAGTTAAACCGTATTTTTTGGCAAGATGCTACCCACGGGGATATGGGTGCGCTCGTCTGTTTCTGAGATGGAGACGAACGCACCGTCTTTGGCATCCACTTGTGAACGTCCGATGAAGATGATGCTGATGCGATCTTTCATTGGGATGGGTTTGAGTGGCGGCAACATACGCTAACCTTTGGCCAATGACAATAAACCACAGCCGAATACTTTTGCAGAGCCAACGCCACGGCTTATTTTCTGCTGTAGTTCGGCGGCGTTTTGTGCGGTTAAAATGCCGCTGTAGCAGACGGTGGCGATTTTGCCGAAGTGTTCGCTTGTGTCGCCTGTTTTGGGTTTGCGAAAAGACAGTTGCTGTTGCGTGATGCCAAGGTTTTCGGTTTGCAGGCTGGCCGCTGTACCCAGTTGGCGCGTCAGCCACGCGATGCGCGAATCGTTGCCGACCAGCGGCACGCGCTTTGATTTGAGTTTGATGCAGGGGTTGGCGCGCAACAAGAAGCGGTAATTTTGCTGGGGCTGAAGGTTGAGTTTCGCCGCTTTGGTGTGAAGCAAGACCAAATCGCCTTTAGCGGCCTGCGGTTGAATATCAGACTGTAGCAGGATGTATTGAATGCCGTTCTGCCCTGGGTTTTCAATGCGGTATAAAAAAGGCCGTAAGTCCATGGGAATGTTGGGAAATAACCGCCAGATTTTTTTATGTATCACATAGGGGTTTATCGGGCGTATGCTGTTGAGGATACATTGGCTGTAAAACATGGTCATGTCCTAAAATACACCGTGCGGGTGGCAAATTGGCGGTTTTGTTTTGGCATGGGGTTGTCACGAATGTGCAACGTCAGGGCATGGTCCAGCGGGTGTTCGCTGTAAACCGTGCCTTTGTGTGGGGCAATCTGTTGCAATACGTCTTCTACACTGCGGGTTTCCAAGGTTTGTTCATACAAGGGCCGTCCCAAAGGACATGAACGCCTGCCTAAAAAAGGGCTATAAACAGGTCGTTGCACCGCTGTTATGATTTGTGCCTGTTGAAAAGCCGCATTGGGTTTGAACTGTAACACCACGGTAAATTGTGCATCGCATAAGTATTCGCGCTGGGAAATGATGGCGTTGTCGCGTGGTTGGTCGTTGACCCGTCTCGCATCGGTAATAGTATGATAATCAATGATTTTTTGCATGGGGTATGACACGTCGTCGGCGCGCACCGTTAAGGTAAAGCTGGCGTTTAATGCCGCTTGTGCCGCCCAATCTTGGCGGTCTAAACCCAAACAAGCGGCCAATAATCCAACCACGCCGCTGCGGGTGGGAAAAATATGGCTGGGGCGATAGTCTTCATAGCTGTGTTCGCCCCATGCTTGCATAACCCCGTTTAATTTGAGAATTAAAAATGTGGGCATGGTTTATTCTCCATTGTTTTTTAACCAGTTTTTCAAGCTGTTAAAATCTGCAACGGTGGGTAAGCCACAATCTGAGGTGGAAAAACAAGCGGTGGGATCAGCGGTCAAGCCGTATTGTTGGGTGATATTTTGTTGATAGGCAACGAATTTTTGGATTGAAGGAGCCAATAAACCGTTTTTTGGCGTTACGGCTTCTTCAAACGCATTGGCCAAGGAAATGGGTTGGTCGCTGAAGGAGACCAAGGCAAAATCAGCCCAGTTGTAGGCGGCAAAGGCGTTTTGTTTGGCAGAAGGCACGACGGTGGCCAATAAATGCAAGGTGTGGGCGGCAATTTCCAGCGCGTACGGGCGGTCAACTTCGCCTATATTGGCTTGTAATTGGGCTAAATTTAAACTGGCATAGCGATAAAAAACGCCTGCGCTGAATTCGGTGGTGTCCAAATGGCCGGAGCCTGTTTCACCCGCTTCTTCGGTTAAATCATCCACAGCGGTAAACCAATCAATGTCGCCATCGACCACATGGGTGGTGATGGCATGGGCAACAGACAAGGCCGCGTCAATGGTGGTCATGATGCCCGATGTCGCCATGCGACCTGACAATGCAATGTCAACCGTTTTTTGAAACGCGGCTAAAAGCCCTTTCTTGTTGTTTTTGGTGACATTTTTCCATTCTTTGTCAAATTCTTTTTCATCGCTGTGTTGGGCTTTGAGTTCGACATAAAGTTGACAATATTTTTCAACTTCAGCCTGCGACCATGCGGCCACGGCTTGGTTTTTTATGTTGTCTTTTTTAGGGCAAATGTATTCGATGATGGTTTGGATGGTTTCGGGGTTGTATTTGTCTTGCAAAGCGGCAATGTATTTTTTGCTGAGCAAGGTCAAGTTTCGGGTGCGGTCACTGGGTTGGCTGATGTGTTCTTTATAATAATCGGAATGGCGCAATGCACGTTTTAAGCTTTGGCTGGAAATTCGCACCCGCCGTTTGCCGCCAAAAATCACGGATTTTTGCATTCCCATGTCGTCGCGGTTTAAATTGGCTGGGCTGTGGGAAATTAAAATGTGGTAATTGATGAAGTTTTTATTGTTCATGGCTGTGATCTTTGTTCTCGGTTGATGTTTGTGGTTCTAAACAGTAGTTTCGTAATAAGGTTTGTTTTTGCCTTTTTCCCCAATAAAACAAGGTCTTACTTAATGCTGTCCAGTCGATGCCAGACAATTTGGCTTGTTGCAACGCCCGTTTAAGTTGCAATAAATCATTGGGTTCACTGGCGCGAACAATGTGAAAAATGCGTTGTTCACTGATTTTTTTCAGTTTGAGCTGTCGGCCTAAAGTCTCGGCTTTGGGTTGATGGCGTTCAATATGGGGTAAAAACCACACCACTTGCGACCATTGGTTTAAACGGCTGTAAGCCAATGAACCCAAGAGCCGATAAAACGCGGGCAACTCTTTTAAATCTTCAATCGCGGCACAACGGCGGATTTCGGCGCGGTCTCCGTTGCCCAGTTTATGGTAGTTTTGATAAACAGATAAAAAATCATCATCCGTTGGTTGATATGTGGTCATGGTGTCTCCCGTAATTTTTTCAATGTTTTCTGTAAGTTGGCGCGTTGGGTGATAATATTCTTCAATAATTTAGGGTCATGCGCATAAGGCTCTACCAAGCCATCATAAATGTCCAAACACAATTTGGATAATTTTGTTTTTAATTCAGTCAGTTGTGTATCAAATATCGTTTCATTCCAATCTTTTGGCCTGAACAGGGCATGAATCAAAGGTTCGCTGCGTTGATAAAATAAAGTTTGTGATTGGTTGGATAAACCCATTAACCCGTGTTCACCTGAAACTTGTTTGGCCAAGCCATATAATTTGCGGCTCAATTCTTTTTTAAAATCCAAACCTGTGGTCACACAATTTGAAATGGCAACAGCGGTATTGTTGTAACCTTTTGTAAAACAAAATAATTCATGGCGGCGTTGTTCTATTTTGGCTTGTTTGTTTCGATAACCGCCCACCATCAATTGCAATGAAGGTTTTCTAAAAACCTCTCGGTATTGTGAAACCACCAGCGCAGGGATATTCCCTTGTTTTTCTTCGTTTTTTTTAATTAAAATATGGGTTAAATGCGTCCACGCGGGCGCGGTGCTGCTGAATGACAGATAGGTGGTTTTTTTGTCTTTTTCCCATTTATACGGGCTGTGCGGATGCAACCAACGTTTTTGTGGCTCGTCCGATAAAGTGTATCCCATTCTCTCTGTGATCACGCCGATGGCTTTGTCGTTTTCCACCTTCAATTTAAGTTTGGCCGACTGCCACATTAAACCGCGTCTAAAGCCGATTTCATGGGAATAAAATTTGCTCTTGGGGGTGATTGGGCGCACCCATGTGGGAACATCGTCCACAATGTGGGCTTCAAATTGCGGATAATGTTCGCTAATATAGGCTTGGCTCAAGACATTTGACCAAAGGGTTTGTCTCAAGGTTTCGCCTAAAATCAGGGTATTCATCGGTGCATGACCGCGCAAGCCGCCTTTAAAACCACCGCCTTCGGAGGGTGTGTTTTGCGCACGGTTAAACAAGGCAATGGCGGCAGTGGGCAAATCCAATTGGGTCACTTCATTGATTTCATTAAAAAATTTATGCGAAGAAGCTGAACTGCTGGTTTGTTCAGGCAAACCCGCCATCAGTGCGTGTATTGATTTGATTTTACTGTCTTTTTTAACATCATTGCGTTGCATGAAAGGATAATCAGGGTGCAACAAATCAAACCAATCCAGATAAGGCTCAATGGCTGTTTCATAGTCAGCCAGCGACAAAGGCGCATCAAAAGCATCTCGCAAATCATCGTCGTCTTTGGGCATGAACACGATTTGCACCATGCTGATGAGCAATTGTAAAGTCGCCATTTCCATGTCATCACGGTTGAGACACACGCGCCAATCGTTTTCTTGACACAGCAGTTGCGCTAAACTGATGTGCGCGGTTTGGTCTTGAGATTCGACAGGAATCCAGCTTTCAAGCAGGAGATTGTAATGCGGCATTAAAAAGTTCTCCTCGTAAAATGAGGGTTGGAATATACTCTATAAAGGAGAGTAAATCAATAGATATTAGGGCGGCAGGGAAATAAATGAAACAACGGGTGTTTGTCGGCTTGTCGGGCGGGGTGGATTCTTCTGTGGTGGCGTTGTTGCTGTTGCAACAAGGTTATGCGGTTGAAGCTTTGTTCATGAAAAATTGGGAGGAAGACGACCACAACGGCGTGTGTCAAGCGGCGGCTGATTTGGCCGATGCCCGCGCAGTGTGCGATCATTTGGGCATTCGTTTGCACACCGTCAATTTTGCCAGCGAATACTGGGATCATGTGTTTTTGTATTTTTTGGCCGAATACCGCGCAGGACGCACGCCCAACCCTGATATTTTGTGCAACCGTGAGATTAAATTTAAGGTTTTTTGGCAACATGCCCGTGATTTGGGCGCGGATTTAATGGCCACGGGGCATTATGTGCAAAAAGACGCGCAACAAGGCCAGCAACGGCTGTTGAAAGGTGCAGATGATAACAAAGACCAGAGTTATTTTTTGTACACCCTGAATCAAGCGCAATTGGCGCACAGTGTGTTCCCCATCGGCCATTTACAAAAGAACACAGTGCGCGCCATGGCCAAAGAGGCGGGCTTAAGCACGGAAAACAAAAAAGACAGCACGGGCATTTGTTTTATCGGTGAGCGGCATTTTAAGTCGTTTCTTGGCCGCTTTTTGCCCGCCCAAGCGGGGGCGATTGTCACTGAACACGGCGAAGTCGTTGGCCGCCACGATGGTTTGATGTATTACACGCTGGGTCAACGCCAAGGTTTGGGCATTGGCGGACAAAAGCAATTTGGTGCTTTACCGTGGTATGTGGCGGCTAAAGATTTATATAAAAATCAATTGCTTGTTGTGCAAGGCGGGCAACATCCGCTGTTGTTCAAATCAAGTTTGGTTGCGGCTGAACTCAGTTGGGTCAGCGGTCATGCGCCCCCTTTGCCCTGTGAGTGTCAGGCCAAAATTCGTTATCGCCAAGCGGTGCAATCGTGTCGCTTGAGTGCAATGGAGGAGGGGCGGTTGCAGGTTGACTTTGTGCAACCACAACGGGCGATTACCGCAGGACAATCGGTGGTGTTTTATCAAGGCTGTGTCTGTTTGGGTGGCGGCGTGATTCAAGAGGCCCGTTAGCTTGGCTGGTCAAGTTCAACCCGCCATAATTCAGGTTGTTGTTTTTGTTGCATTTGTTGCCACAGTGTCGCATAGGTTTGTTGGGTTTGCGGGTGGCATTGTTGGGGAATCAAATCAGCCAATGGGCGCAAAACAAACGCATATTTGAGAATTTCATCACGTGGAACGTTGATGCCTTGGCTTTTTAAAATGGCTTGGTCAAACAGCAATAAATCCAAATCCAAGGTGCGGGCATTAAAGCGTTGGTCATGGCGTTTGCGTCCGTTGTTTCGTTCAATTTCTGATAGAAGTTGTTGAACTTGTTCAATATTTTTTTCCGTTTGAAAACCAACCACCAGATTATAAAAATTATCCCCCGCAAAACCCACCGCCGCGCTTTCATAAACGGGCGAGCAATTTAACGTACCAAAACAAGCGGTTAAATCGTGCAAAGCTTGTTTGACATGGCACAAAGGTTCGATATTACTGCCAATGCTGACATAAACTTGATGTGTCATTGTTATCCTCGTTCAATCATCACGCCCACATCTTTTGCCCCGCGCAACGCGCCGCGTTTATTCAGACGCAACTTAACCCATGGCACGTTGAATTCTTGGCGAATGAGGTGGGCTACTTTTTCGGCCAAGGTTTCCACCAGCAAAAATTGGCTGTCGCCCACAAACTCAATCAAGCGTTTGGTCACCGCTTTGTAGTTTAAAGTGTATTTGATGTCATCGCTGGCGGCTGCCTTGGTGATGTCAGTGGCCATTTCAATGTCAAATACTAAAATTTGTTTGATTTGGCGTTCCCAAGGATAAATACCAATCAATGTTTTAATTTCCAAACCTTTGATATATACAATATCCATTGTGCCACCTTTGTCGTAAGTCATTGTACTATAGCAAAATCGCCGTATAATTGCACATTTTGTGCATAAGCCAAGGCTGTTTTAGCCACATCATCTCAACTCATTTTTTAGTTGCCTGTGGTTTGCTATAATCATCCCCCATTGATAAATATAAAAATGATTCACGATTGGCGCAACATTTTTATCTATTTCTGTTTTTTGTATTAGTTTGGGAGCCTATTTTGCAAAATCTAACACCTGTTCCAATTAAAACCTCCATTCTTCACCGCTATTTGCCCATTATTTTAACCATTACAGTCGGTGTTGCCATTTCGTTAACAGCTTATCTCTTTGTTTCTGAATGGGAAAAAGAGAAAATTGAAGCGTCGTTTCATGAAGCGGCCAATGACCGCAACCTTGCTTTGCAACGGGCATTGGCAACCCAATTGGATTTATTGCATTCATTCAGCGCGTTTTTTGCGGCCAAGCAATTGAACATCAATAAGCAAGAATTTAGTGCGTTTTCCCAGCCTTTTTTACAACGTTATCCTGATTTACAAGCCTTGAACTGGATTCCGCGTGTTCAGCATGATGAACGCGCCGCATTTGAAAGCCAAGCGCAACATGATTATTCTAGGTATCAAATCATCGAATTGGACAGCCAAGAAAGCTTGGTTCACGCCCCGCAACGCAGGGAATATTTTCCTTTTCGTTATATTGAACCTGCCGCAGGCAATGAAATTTCCGCAGGTTTTGATGTCGGTTCCAGCCCTGATTATTTAAACGTTTTGAACCAAGCACGCGACTCAGGCAAAGTGGTGGCCATTTCTCACACCACCTTGGTGCCTGATACTGCCAATCAACACGGCTTTACCGTGGTGTTGCCGATTTATCAAAATGGCACGGATGAAAATTCCAGCCTTGAACAACGCCGTGAACAATTGCAGGGTTTTGTCATGGGCGTTTATTTGCTGGATAACATTTTTAGCAAAGCAATGAAGGACTTAGAACAAAAACCGATTGACATTCGTGTTCTCGAAGTCAAAGACAACGACGAAGATTTAATTTTTGTTTACCATGGTTTAATCAATGAAGACCTGTTTGAAAACCATGACCCCGATGAATTAGAAAAACAAGTGGCGGCATCGGGTTTAGATTATGCCAAAGAGTTTTTAATTGCAGGGCGCACTTGGTTGGTCAAATGTATGCCTGCGCCTGATTATCCCAGTTTGATTGGCCGTGGTTGGCAAGGGTTGAGCGTGTTGGTGTTGGGAATGCTCAGCACAGCCTTGTTGACGGTGTATTTTTTCAGCGCGATGCGCCACGCTTATTTAATGGCTGAAGCGGCCAATACGGCCAACCGTGCCCAATCGCGCTTTTTGGCCAATATGAGCCATCAATTGCGCACCCCGCTGAATGCCATCATTGGCTACAGCGAACTGTTGCGCGAAGAAGTTGAAGACTTAAACGAACCGCTGATTCTGCAAGATGTTGAAAAAATTTATATTTCAGGCAAATATTTGTTGTCGCTCAGCGATGGTATTTTGGATTTATCCAAAGTCAAAACAGGCGAAATGAATTTACATTCAGAAACCTGCAAACTGACCCATTTGATTGAAGAAGTGGCGGGCATTGCCAATTTATTGGTCAAGAAAAACAACAACAAACTGGTGGTCAACTACCCCGACGACATTGGCACCATGCGCACCGATGTCACCCGCTTGCACCAAATTTTGTTTGTGTTACTCAACAATGCCTCTGACCACACCCGCCAAGGTGAAGTGACGTTGACCGTCAGCCGCGTGTTGCACAACAGCATGGAATGGATTCGTTTTGTGGTGCAAGACACCAGCCCCGGCATGACGGCTGAAGAAAGGCAAGAATTGTTGGCCGCTTTGGCACGCATTGAAGCCAACCAAGGCAACACCGATGAAGAAGAAATTCGCTTCGGTTTGGCCATCAGCGCGCACTTTTGGCGTATGATGGGCGGCAATATCGACATCAACACCGAATTAAACAAAGGCACAGCGTACATTCTGAACTTGCCCGCCCACGGCAACCCATGAAAATTCGCGCCCAACAACTGCCCAATCAGCTTGAAAATCAACCGTTGGCGGCGGTTTATTTGCTGCTGGGTGATGAACCGCTGTTGCACGATGAAGCCTACCGCTGTCTGATAAAAACGGCTAAAAATCAAGGCTTTATCGAAAAACAACGCTTGGATGTGGATGATTCTTTCGCTTGGTCACTGTTTCAGCAGGCCAGCCAAGGTTTGAGTTTGTTTGCCCGTCAACGGCTGTTGGATCTGCGTTTACAGGGAAAAAACCTAAAACCGCAGGGCGCAAAACTGTTGCAAGCGTATGCCGAACAACCGATGACGGGGCTTGTTTTGCTGATAAGCGCGCCGCAGTTGGATAAAAACAAGCACCGTCCGTGGTTGCAAACCATGGCACAACGGGCCGTGGTGGTCGAAAGCCTGCCCATCAACCGCCAATCTTTGCCTGCATGGATTGGCCAGCGGTTGCAACGCCAAGGTGTGCAAACCGAAGCCTCCGTGGTGGATTATTTGGCACAACACAACGAAGGCAATCTGTTGGCATTGGCACAGGAAATTAAGCAATTGTCCGCTGTTTATGGCAAACAATTCATCAGCTTAGCACAGGTACAAGCCATCAGCCACGACAACGCCAAAGCTGATGTGTTCGCATGGGTAGACGCGCTGTTGGCGGGCGATGATGGGTTTGTGCGATTACAGCGGCTCAAACAACAAGGCACAGCGATTTTACTCATCAACAGTGTGTTAGGCACCAGTTTGCGCACTTTGTATCAAATCGTATTCGCCCGCCAACAAGGTCAGGCTTTAAATACCGTTTTTCAACAACAGCGTGTTTGGCCACAACGGCAAACTTTATTCACCCACGCGATGCAACGCCACACGCGGGATCATTGTTTGCGTCTGTTGGTGCAAAACATCCAAGTTGAAAAAAGTATTAAAAGCAATGACTTAAGTTTGGCTTGGCTACAATTACAGCAACTGGCTTTGGCCATCATCCATCCAAGGGGACATGATGTATAACGCACTGTTATTACTTATTTTTTATTCGAGCATTCTCATGGCAGACACTTTCAGCGTGGAACCGTCCCAGCTTTACAGCCAACTAAAACAAACACACACCCTCAGCCTCACGGGCGGTTTATTGCCGATTTATGGGCAGAGTCTGGCGGGCGAAGTCAGCGCAACCGACAACCCCCGCGTGTTCAGCTACCAAGCCCCAGCCCGCTACATGCAAGACCGCATCACTTTTTATGACCGTGCCGAACAACAAGTGATTGTTTTATGTGATATTTTACGTCCTTTGACCGCTTCACCGCAAAAAAGCGACCTTAAAACAGGGGAAGCCCGTTTTTTCACCCTTCAAGGTGGCAGCGGTGAGTGGCAAGTTGTTGATAATGCAGGTTTAAATGTGACACCAAGCCAGCCGCGCATTCATGTGAACGCAGGCCAAACAGCGGGCGATTATGTCATCAAAATCAAAGACCTAAAAACCCAAGAAACCATACCATTGCAAATCACGGTCTATGCCCCGTTGGGTATAGAATAAAGAAATCAATCAGTTGTTTAGGTTAAACCACGCTAAAACCTGCGGCTTTGATTTGTTTTTTGACTTTTAACACATCATCAATGAATGCAATGTCAAATTTGACTTGTTTGCCTGCCAAATCGACCACTACATTGGCCGCACCCACAGATTCTGCCGCTTTTTGCACACTGCTGGCACAGTGCATACAATTCATACCGTCCACTGCTAACGTCACTTGTTGGTTCATACCGTCCTCTTTGCGGCTAAATTTTTGTACATAAAACCCAATAATCATCAAACCCATGATCACCGAGCTGGCTATTTTAACATTTTGGGGCAATAAATCGTGTTGGTGCTGGGTGATGATTTGGCTTAAACCATAATGCGCCACCAGCAAATTTAAGCCAAAACCCAAGGCCAAACTGACCAAAGCGATGACGGTCAAATAAATCAGCGTCGCTTTTTTGCCCACGATTTTGGTCACAGCGACAATGTTCATCGCATTGGTGGCGGGGCCTGTGAGCAAAAACACCAACGCCGCTCCAGGGGATAAGCCTTTCAAAATCAAAGCGGCGGCAATCGGTGTGGAAGCGGCGGCACACACATATAAAGGGATGCCAATCAACAACATCAGCAACATGGACAAAAAAGGGCTGTTAAAATACTGCTCAAAAAACACAGGCGGAATCAGCGCGCTGATGAAACCTGCCACCAAAATCCCCACCAACAGCATATTGACAATAGACCCCAATAATTGATATTCGATATAGGATAACACGGTTTTGAACCTGTCAGCGATGGTTTCTTGGTCGGTGTCACAGAGCCGTGGCGGTTCATCAGGGCTTTTGTCCCATAAATTGACCAACAAACCCGCCAACAATGCGGTAATCAATGATGCGATGATACGAAACACGCCAAACACCCAACCCATCAGCGAATAGGTTATCATGAAGCTATCCGCGCCCACTTGGGGGGTGGAAATCAAAAAAGAAATGGTCGCCCCTTTAGATGCGCCACTTTGACGCAAAGAGGTGGCCACAGGCACCACGCCACAAGAACAAATCGGCAACGGAATGCCGAACAAACTGGATTTTATCACCGAGCCAAACGAACTGTGTCCCAAATGGCGACGAATAAAGCTGTCGGGAAAAAACACATGCAACACACCTGCAAGTATAAATCCCAACAACAAATAAAAGGCGATTTCCGTATAAAAAAACAGTGTTTCAGTCGCAACGTGTTGAATAAAATTCATAAAATCATTCACCTCGCATAAGCAATATAGGTTAAATACAAGGACATTTCAATTAATCTAAGCGTACAACGCGAAAACCCAAATCATCACTGCGGGCATTGGGGGGGTATGCCATGCGGCGGGTGATGCGTAAATCATTTTGATAACTGCGAAATGAGCCGCCGCGCACCATGCGTTTACTGCAATCGCCGCCTGTCCATGTTTGCCCCCTGCTGGGCGCATTTTGATAATTGCGGTGACGACATTCCAAAGTCCATTCAGCCACATTGCCCGTCATGTCGTGTAAACCCAGTGGGTTGGCGGCAAAACTGCCCACGGACGCGGGTTGTTTGTTGTCCCATAAACTGGCGCACACACTGCACACGCCTTGGTTTTTGCCCAGCGCAGCCCCCCATGCGTAATCAACTGCGCGCCCTGCGCCTGCGGCATATTCCCATTCACGTTCACTGGGCAAACGGTATTGATGGGCGGTTTGTTCGGATAACCAGCCCGTGTAAGCCACTGCATCGTGCCAACTGACATTGGTGACAGGTTGTTTACCCTGCCCCCAACCTGGGTCTTTCGGCAATGGGCGGTGGGTTTGTTGGGCAAACAACGCATAGTCTTCAAATGTGATTTCAGTGCGCGAAATGGCAAAGCTTTGCAACTGTAGGGTGACAGGCGGAATTTCATCGGGATAAGGCAGATAAGGTTGACTGCCCATGCTGAATTCACCCGCAGGCAATTGCACCATCATGGGGGCTAAACCGCCGTTGTTCAATCGGTCTTGAAAACTGTACAGGGCTTTTAATACAGGTTTTTTGGGCGGCAATGGCGCAACAACCGTGGTTGGCGGGGGTGGTTCATCGTTGGTTTGGCTGGGTTCATTATGCTGTAATTGTTCTAAAACAGCAGACCAATCAATGGGATAACCCAAATAAGGCAAGGCAAAGGCCAAAGCGACGACAACCAGCAATCCCCCCAATAAACCCATGAAAAAATAGCCTATTTTGCTGATGGGGCGTTCAGTCCGCTGTTTTTTGGTCAACAACAGCTTTTGTTGTTGTTCATATAATTTTTTTGCCGTGTCGCGTTCTGCCAATAAGCGGTGTTTTTCTTGTTCGGCTTTGAGCGCAACTTGTTCAATTTGTTGTTTTAATTCATTAAATTCCTGTTCTTTCTTTTGAATCAGTTGATGGAGTTGTTGTTGTAACTGTTTGTTTTTGCTTTGTTCTTCTTGGCTGAGTTGCGAATTTTCGTGCAACAATTTTTCTAATTTGATTTTGGCCTGTGCCAGTTTATTGATTTGATTTTGGGTGGTGGTTTGTTGTTGCTCCAATAAATCAATGTGGCGATTGATTTCACGGGTTTGCGTCTCAACCAGTTGAGCAAATTCACCTGTTTCCATTTGAACGGGGTGTTGCAAAGGGGTGTTGGCATAGATTTCATCCAGCTCTTGGATGATGGTTTTCACCGCACTCAAGTTGTCATTTAAGCGTTTGTTGCTTTTCATGGGCTTGTTTTTGCTGAATCAATTGAGGGAATTGGGTTAAAGTGGTTTTTAATCCTGCCATATCAAATAATTGCGCTTGTATTTGTAAGGCTTTACCCCAACCCACCAAGGGTTGATAATCAACTTGTTGGGCTAAATTTTCTATGGTTTGCCCAAATAATTCAATGTCATTGATTGCTGTGGTTTCATTCAAAGTTTGCCATTGGTCAAAATAGTCTAGTCGCATTTGGGCTAAAAATACAGCCGTTTCCGTATTGGGTGCGATGTCCTCGGCCAAAATGGCAAGGCTTTGTTCAGGCGCAACAGCACCTTGTTTAAGATCGTGGGTTAAAAACTGCGCCAGCAACGCATATAAATCATGGTATTTCAATGGCTTGGTTAAAAACCCATCGCATAACTGCCGCACTTTGCGTTCCTCGGTTTTCATCGCCACCGCTGTGATGGCAATGATGACCGTTTTGGCCAAATCAGGTTGTTGTTTTATCCATTGTGTGGCTTGATAACCGTCCATCACGGGCATTTTGATGTCCATCAAAACCAAATCGGGGCGATGTTTTTGAGTTAATTCAATCGCTTGCTGGCCATTGGTGGCAAAAAACAAAGTAAACTCAGGGCGGTTTAAATAATTTTTCAGCAACTCGCGGTTGAGTTTCATGTCATCGACAATCAAAATTTGAGCGGTTTGAAACTGCAAATGCTCAACCATCCATAATTCTTGTTGCGCGGTTTGTGCGGGTTGAGTGATGATCACTTCAGGAAAAATCACCCGAAAACAACTGCCTTCGCCCACTTCGCTGTCCAGTTCGATTTTGCCGCCTAAAATTTCAGTCAAGCGTTGGCAAATGGTCAAACCCAAACCCGTGCCGCCATAGCGTTGAATATTTTGCCCTTTTTGTTGTACAAACGCATCAAAAATGGTTTTTTGTTGGGCTTTCTCAATGCCGATGCCCGTGTCTTCCACTTCAATCACCAAGGTGATGGTGTTGTTGCTGACAGGCGTGGCGCGCATGGCCAGCCGAATATAACCGTTGTCGGTGAATTTAATGGCATTGCCCAATAAATTGAGCAAAATTTGGCGCAAACGGGTTTCGTCCAAATACAAGGATGGGGGCAAATCTTTGTCTAACTCCATGAAAAATTTAAGTTTTTTCTGCGCCAATTTGTGAGAAAAAATGGTTTTCATGTCGTTGGCGATGGTTTGCACATCCAAAGCGGTGTAATTCAACGTCAGCTTGCCCGCCTCCACCCGCGACAAGTCTAAAATGTCATTAATCAAGGTTAACAATGCCTTACTGCTGCTGTCAATTGCGGCCAAATATTGACGGTGTTGGGGGTTGACAATCAATTGCTTGAGCAAATCAGCAAAACCGATGATGGCATTCATGGGCGTGCGAATTTCATGGCTCATATTGGCCAAAAATTCGGTTTTGGCTTGGCTGGCCGCTTCAGCTTGTTTTTTGGCGGCCAAGGCCAGTTCTTTGGCTTGATTGAGCCGTTCTTCGTTGTATTTATGCTCGGTGATGTCACGAAACGTGCCTTCTAGCGCAATCATTTTTTGTTTGCTGTTGAACACCGCATGGACATTGCAATCTGCGAACAGCGTGTTGCCGTCTTGCCGTTTCAGCTCCAATTCAAAGCCTTCCACAGCTTCGCGTTGAAACAATAAACTTTTCAATCGAAACCAATCTTGCGGACTAGCGAACAAATCTTGTTCCATATTTTTGCGTAATAACAAGTAGTTATCGTCATAGCCAAACAGTTTTAAACTGGATGGATTGACCAACAATAAATTGCCGTGTAAATCGGCGAAAAAATAGGCATCTTGCATGGTTTCAAAAATGCGGCGAAATTTTTCTTCACTTTGACGCAACGCATCTTGCATTTGCTTGCGTTCAGTGATGTCAGCCATGATGCCCAGCAAGGTTTCAGGATGACCTTGCGCGTCATACACGGGTACGCGAATGGTGTGGGCGATAAAACCGCCGATGGGTGTGGCAATCATTTCTTCAGCCACATCCGTGATTTTACCTTCCCACATCATGATTTGATCACTGCGGCGAATCTCTTGCGCCATGGCTTCGCCAAACAAGGCAAAATCATCACGACCAATCACGTCTTGGCATTTGATGCCATAGTATTTTTCCATGGCGGTATTCCACACCGAAAAACCATAATGGTTGCGCACATCTTTGGCAAAAATGCCGACAGGTGTGTGTTCAATGATTTTCTGCAACGCTTCTTTTTCTTGTCGTAACCTTGTATTGTCTTGTTTTAACGCGTGATTTTTTTGTTGCTGTTGCATCATTTGCACTTTTAAATTCTGAATATAAACACCCAATAACACCAATAAAATCACATGGCCGATTATCATTAAAATTTCAGGATTCATAACGGCCATCGCTACCCATGATGGCGCGTTCAACGCGGCAGTGATTGACAGTTGTTTGCGTCATCAACCGTTGGCGGCTCTGTTGGCCGCCGAAAGTTGTGAACGCGCAAGGCGGGCTATAAACCACCGCTGACGGAAACGTCGGGGTTGACGGTGTTCGTATTGCCACTGTTGTTGGTGGGTGTTGTGGTGCTGGTGGATTGGTCGCTGGGCGATTTTTGCAAAGTAAACGTCACAGGCAACAGCGCAACAGGGGTTTGGGGGTCGTTGCTGGCAATACACAAATTGACGGCATATTTTTGGGGCGAAGTGGTCACGGGTGCGCTAAAGCGCAGGTTCAGTTTGGCACTGGTTTCAGGCGCAATCACCCCGCTGTAATCGTTGCTGTCCAGCCACGATGTGTGATGAATGCTTTGACAAACGCCTGCTTTGGCGGTGTTGTCTACCCAAACATTGTCCAGATACGCCGTGCCTGTGGCTTGATGATAGCGAAAACCGACATGCGCGTTGCCGCTGAAATTTTTGCTCAACTCAAACACCGTTTGTTGCCAGCTTTGTCCGCCTGCGCTGTTGCCAATAAACACATCATCGTTGCCGCCGATGTCATCGACAATCAACCACACTTGAAAACTGCCTTTGCTCCAAAAAGCCAAGGTGGCACTTTTCGTTAAATCCAGCTCAGGGCTGAGCAACCATTCTTCTTGGCTTGCGTTATCGCCGTTGATTCTCGCGCTGAATCGGCCTGTATAGGCTTGGTTACTTTGATACCACGTTTCACGCGGATTTTGCCCGATGCGCGACCAACCCGAAGCCAAAAAGGGTTTGGTTTCAAAGCCATAGTTCAATAAACCGTTGTCGGCTGATTGGCCATACCCGCTGTTATTGCTCCATTGCCAATGCAAATCGGCAGAGCCTGTGTTTTTCACGGTCAAAACTTGGTTGCGACTGGCATCGCCTTGGGTTAAACCTTCGCTCAAACTGACAGGGTTTAATGCGATTTGCGCTTGCAAACCTTGGGCAGACAGCACGCGAACCGCTTGTTGCTCGCACACACTGCTGTTGTCTTTGGATGAACTGCACACTTGGCTGACCACAGACGCTTCACTGGACAATTCAATGTCATCGACAAACCAACCGTTGCCCGCTTCGCTGTTGTCGCTGGCAAAACGAAAACGAATTTTCACTTGTTGGCCTGCGAACGCACTCAAATCAATGACGGTTTCTTGAAAACCCGCATTATAACCGCTGAACGCAACGCGCCCTGCCAGCGCACTGTTGTGACGGCTGGAAATACGCCGATTATAGCCGTTTTTCGTTGCCTTATGGCCGATGTCCTGCCATGTTTGGCCGCCATCATTGGACAATTCCACCACACCGCCATCAAAGCCCGCTTCGCTGTCGATATGATGCCAAAAGCGCAACGTGGGCGCGGGTTTTTTCAACAAGCGCACCGCTTGGTTCAAGGTCAAATATTGGTCGCTGGCGGTGGCCATGTTGCTGGCAAACCACGCAGAACGGCCTTCGTGCGCGGCCAATGACCACGACACGTCCCCCGCACCGTGGTCGATGTGCCACGCCGCTGGCGCATTGCTGACCAAGTTGATGCGGCGCAACCGCCAATGTGCTTGGGAAATGCTGGCATCGGTCGCCATATTAAAGCGCAACAACACGGTTTCGCCCGCAAAATGGCTTAAATCAAGGCGGCTTGCCAGCGGTTTGATTTGCAAGCCCGAAAAACTGCGCTGGCCTGCAATGGCCGAACCGTAACCCGTTGAAATGGTTTGGTTATAGCCGTTTTCGGTGATTAAATCGCCGACATCTTGCCAATACAAGCCGCCGTCACGCGACAATTCCACCACGCCGCCATCAAAGCCATTTTCGGTATCAAAATCGTGCAAAAAGGTCAAATACGCATTCTCACCCAAGACCACGGGTTGTTGCATCACCAAAGCGCGTTCAGCCGCACCCGCTTTGTCGTCAATCGACCATGTGTTGACGGCGGCATCGTATGTCCAATGGTTGGCATCGTAAACGGTTTTATCCGCCGCCCATGCAGTGACGGCATTGACAGGGTCGCTAAAATACAAGGTGCCGCCGATGCCCTCGGCAATGCTGACTTTAAACTCACAGGTTTTTTCTGCGCCCACGGCCATGTCACCCAACATAAAGGTCAAAACCCCGTCTTTTTCGCTGACCGAACAATTGGACGAACCTTGAATATAGGTGGTGTCTTTGGCCAAGGTTTCGCTGATTTGTACGTTTTCTTGAAGTTGCGTGGTGTTGTTTTTGATGTGGACTTGATAGCGCAAGTCGTCACCGCTTTGCACCACAGGGCTGTCGCTTTCGGGCGTGAGCAACAATTCTTTGCGGCAAACAGGCGGTAAATCAAAGGCTTCTGCCCCATCAAATAAATCATGGGGGTTGTGGGCATTCGCACTGTAACCCAAACCACGGCGGGCAAACACCGTCCACAATAAACATTGATTTTTGCTTTGATTATCAACAACATCAGCCAATAAAATGGCATCGCGTGCAGCGGTAAAACTGGGTTGACAAGGTTGTAATTTCAGCCCGTCGATGACCCCTTGCAAGGCCCGTTGGTTGCCTGCTTGTCGATTTTTCCAGTTGTATTCCAATTGCCAATGGGGTTCAAAACCATATTCGGTGATCAACGCCCAATACATGTCCCACAACACCGTTGCCCACAAAAAACCGCTGTCATAGGGGTTTTCAAGTTGCGCCAAGTGACTGTAAGTATAGGCGTTTTTTGCCATGTCAGTGCTGTACGGCGCGATGCGCATACCCCTGCCTTCCATCGGTTGGTTGAGCAAATAACGGCCAAAACCGCGTGGCGTTGCGCCCAAATCGTCTTTTTTTGTGGTCAAGGCCAACGCCAGCCAATCCGCCCACCCTTCGGCCAAGCCTTCGCCTTCGGTCAGGCAATGGCTGTTGGCCGCGCCGCCCGTCAAGCGGCTGATCACACCATGGGCATATTCGTGAATAATCAACATGTTATCAAACGCGCTGTCTTTGGGCGGCCATGTGGTGTTCCATAAACCCAATTGCATTCTGGGGCTTTGGCCATCGGGTGGGGTGGCGAACGTGGCGTGGTTGCTCAGCGCGCCATCGTGAACATCGGCCAACACGGGGTCGTTGTTCGCACCACCGCGCATATAATTGTTGAGCTGAAAATTGCCCGCCGCTTCATCAAAACCATAGCGGTATAAAATGTCGTGCAACATATTGCCCCAATAAAACACATTGCCCGTTGCCGCTTGGTGGTTGTGGCCTTGGTCAGCGGGCAAAGTCGGCGCAAACGGCGCGTCAAACAACAAGTTCATTCCGCCTTCAGCGCGAATCAGTGGGTCTTCCTTGCCTGTGGGGTCGGCTTGGGCGAACACGTTGTTGCCACGGGTGTCTTGATATTCCGCGCCAAACACGCCGTCCGTGTCATGCCATGCGAACGGCGAAGGCAACAACACGTTTTGCACTCTGCGCGCCAAGGGTGTGCCTTGCTCCATGGTTTCAATCACAGTGCCGTTGCCATTGATGGGGTTGGTCATCATTTTTTGGTAGGCCAACTTGTCTTCTGGGCTGACCATCGGCAGTGGAAACACAAAATAATTGCCATTGCCTGATACCCAATCGTTTTTGCCGATGATTTTGCCCGTGACGGTGTCAACACGCAATTGCCACCAATGTTGATGGTCAGGGGTTTGGATGCTGACAGCCCACGTCAAGCGCGCCTGTTGTTGTTCGGTTTGATAAAGCAAATGCACGGGAATATCGGCCAAACTGATGCCTGCGGCATTAAAAACTTGATATTGATCAAGGCTTTGTCTGCTGGATAATACCGTAAAGGCTTCAGTCGGGGTTAAGCGCAGGTGTTGGGCGACAATTCGCAAGGCTTGTTCCGCGCTGATTTCTGGGCTGATGGTGTTGACCGCTTTGGCCAAACTGGGCAACCAATTGATATGGGCATTCAGCACCGTGCCTTGTTCGCTGACGTTGATTTGCGCGTCGCCATTGAACAGTTCAATCCCCCCGTGTTGTTGACGCAACACAAGGTGATGTATCCCATTGTTTAAACTGCGATAATTGGTTTTGACGATCAAATCATCAAAATCTTGATTACTCAGCGAATAAGGGCGTTGCTGGGCGTGCAAATAATCCAGCGCGACTTGCAAAGCATCGGTTGCACCAACAGGGCAGGCGATAACGAAAAAAATCAGTAAAATAAAACGGTTGCAGTTCATAACAGACCTTTGTGCCACGGTTTTCCATGAGATAAGGCATTCTAGCACATTATTGATTGTTATTGATTAAATTCTTTCGCATTGATGGTTTCAATCATTACCGTACTTTTACTCCAATCCTTTTGAGAACTGTCCGCAGTTCTATTATTCCCCTCTTAAGAAACTACCCCGTCAGACTTCGTCTGCCACCCCTTCAAAGAAGGGGAATTTTTTCATAATTCCCTCCTTTTTAGAAACCTTCGTGGCTTCATTATTCCTCTCCTTTTTGAGAAGTGTCTGTAGCCTTGTCATTCCCTTCCTTTGGAGGGGTGTCCGTAAGGACGGGGTGGTTTGGAAACAAGTGGCTTTGATAAATTCAGGAAATCTAAGCCTTGGACTATTTTTCATTCTTCTCTCACACGTCACTGTATTCATTTCACTGTTGTTTTTGATGGCTTTTTTCTTTTTGTCCGTCTTCTTTCCTAATGATAGGTTTATGTTCTTCCTGTGTCAGAAGATGGCCTATCTTTTTTGGGATTAACCAGAAACAGGAAAAAGACGCAACTTTGGTTGCGTCTGGGTGGGTTATTTGCCCGATGGGTTGGTGAAGCGGTCGTTTAAGCGTTGGATGTATTCATTGGTGGTGGCCAATAAATTGGAAATTTGCCGACGGGTGTGTTGATTCCAGCCCAAAGGTTTGGTGATGAACAAGGGTTTCCACCAAGGGGTGTTTTTGTTGAACGCACGTTGGTATTGTTTGCGCTCTACTTCGTGGCTAAATTGCCCTTTGATTTCATCCATGATTTTTTGTTTGGCTAATTTACGCATGAAAAAGTGGATATAGCCACTGCCCGCAATAAACAGCAATAAAATAATGGCTAAAATAATGTGGTTTTGCGTGACCAAACCGATCAAGCTGTCTAAAGTGCCTGTCATGCCCAGCGCGATGCCCAAGACAATGGCGACGATAAAAAACAGGGTTACATCATAGCGAATGACCCGTTTTTTCCACGCTTGCAACAATTCGTTCATGCGCGGAATGAAAGTGTTTTCAATGTTTTTTGCCGTTTCTTCTAATGTGCCAACGATACGATAACAGCGTTCAATATCCACTTGTTGCATTCGTTTTTCAATATCGGCCATGTCGGCATCGCGTTTGCGCTCAAAACGTTCGCGCACTTGGGGGTCGTCAATCGGCGCGGCCATTTTTTTGTCGTAGATGCGATAAAAACGCCCTGCGGTTAAACCTGCTTGTGCCAATGCACGTTGCCATGCGGCCACCACATCTTCGGGGTTGTCTTCGCGGGCGGTGATGTCAATTTGGTTTAAGATATACAAGAACTTATTGGAATCGGCACGGTCAATGGTTGCGGTGACTAAATAATCCAAGGTGTCGTGCATGGCACCGGGTTCAGGGTGGCGGGCATCAAAAAAGACCAGCACCAAATCGGCTAAACTGATGATGTGTTCTGTCAAGCGCAAGGTGGAAGCGCGTTGGCTGTCGGCATCAAACCCCGGTGAATCAATGATGATTTTGCCGCGCAAACTTTCAGAAGGGCAGGTTTTTAATTGCAAATATGCGTCAATGCGTTGTTTGCCTGTGGCGGAAATTTCGGCGATATTTTGGCTGATTTGAAAAAAAGGAAAACGCGGGTCAGCATCCAAAGCCACGCCCGGCAAGGTTTTCATCGCATCTTGGGTGTAGCAGATGACGGAAAATTTATCATCCACCGCTTGGTTGCCTGTGCGTTGAATGGGTTGTTCTAAGTAACTGTTAATAAAGGTGGATTTACCCGCAGAGAACGTACCCAAGACCGCAATCATCGGCCACCATGATACGCGGGTGGCGTAAGATTCTTCGTTGTCTAAAATTCCAAGGTGATAAGCGATTTTGTCCAATTCTCTAAAGCTTTGTACTGCTTGAAATAAGGTGGGGTTGTCTCGGCTTTCTTCAGCCAAGTGATTTTCCAAGGTTTTCAACCGTTTTTCAATATTGCTTTCGGTCATGGTATCCTCTCTGGGTTTTGAGCTGTAAATCAACAATAAACATGGTTTTTCTGTCGCTTAGTATAACCTTATAGCGTAGCCAGTGAAATAGGCAATGGGCATTTTTATTCCGACAACACGGTGGCGTATCGCCAGCGGGCAAGATTTATACCGCCGTATTTCTTGGTGGTTACTCATTAATTTAGCATATGGATATAACTTTATGTAATACGGCGTGTAACAGTTAATTATTTCAACCACTTATAATCATAAATCTTGATATTATCCCGTAAATTTAAGTTTATTTTTAAGATTAAACTGCTATAATCAAAATAAGGTGACAAAATAGATTGCTTTATCTTTAAAAGAGGAAGCTCATTTTTTAAAGTAGAAATGATCAAGCAATGGTTACCAATAATTAAGAAACGTTAAGATTTATTGCAATTTGTAGGAGGTAGGCATGAAAAACGTAGCCCAAACGTGCATTGTCAGGCTCTGTATGGGTGCGATTCTAGTATTGGCCATGGGTATGCAAATAGCCAGTGTAGCTGGCGAAGACGATTCTACCTATATACCAGACGGCGTGGGTACACCAACGGGACGTGTTGGCGGCGGTACTCGGGGGTATTCTGATTTTTTTATTAGCAACCTTGTTGTGTTAAAAAGCACTCTTATCAATAACATTATTTAGGACAATCATATCATTATTTTGCAACGACTTAAGAATAATAACAACGGCTCAATGTCAATGAACATTGGCTTCGACGGTGGTTTTGTTTTTTTAAAATACCAGTTTTACCTTAGATTGTGGTCAATAAAGCAAATACAAGATATTTCATTGTGTTGGGGTGTTTTTTTACCCATGACACAGGGCATTATTTTCTTGGTTGACAATTATGGTCGTGCTAAAACAAACAATAAATTGCAATAAAACATTTTAAGCAAAATCCATCATGTAATCCATTCAATCAAGCCAGTTAATCACGCCATCTAACCAGGCAACTCATTGTTTATTAAACCTATTTATCTAATAAACCAAAAATAATCCAGATTTTAATCGAAATGATTGATTACACAACTTATTGCAGAGTTACTTCCACCCGCCGATTTTGTTGTCGCCCTGTTTTGGTGGCGTTACTGCTGATTGGCTGGGTTTCACCATGCCCTTCAATGCGAATGATGGCTGCATCAATACCCGCGTTAACCAAATAAGCTTTAACTGATTCAGCGCGACGAATTGACAAGGCTTGATTATAGTCTAAGCCTGCGGTGCTGTCGGTGTGACCTTCGACAACCACAGTTTGCGGATGCAAATGATGAATGCTGTCAAGAATTTCTTGCAATTTAGGCATCGCTGTGGGTAATAGCTCCGCTTTATCAATGGCAAAATGTACCGCTTCAATATTGAATGACCGCATGGGCATGGGGGCTTGCAAAACCATCGGCGCGGGTTCTGGTTTGGCCGCTTGACGACAAGCGCAACCATTGGCCAATGCAGGATGCACCGCTGGTGAAGGCTCTAATGCTTGTTCATTATGCCACACATTGGCACAAGCGGTTAAGAGTGACAACAACCCGCATAAAAAAACAGTTCTCATGACCTTGCCTCCAATAAAAAACACGGGTTTTGCTTCAGCAGAGTTTATGCCAATCATTTATGCCAATATAATTGCCAACCGCTGTCATTTTCCCTTGCGCAAAATCGCTCATCAATCACCCAATCAGCCACCGCCAGCAATTGTTCATGCCGATAAATACAGGGCAAAAATGGCCGCAACCACGGTTCAATGCCCTGCGCTTGGCAAAGTTTTTTAATTTTTTTCGACACACCATGATGCTGGATACGCTCACCGCCTTGGCGAAAATGCACGGTCAACGGCGCATCGTTTGTCCATTTTAAGCCTTGTCCCTGTTGTTTTTGTGCCGACAACTGACCATAAGGCAAAGACAAAACGCAATCTATTTGCCATGGCAAAACCAGTGATGACGAAGGCTTGGCAGGCAACGCATTCATGGCATACAGCGCGTTGCGATAACGGCGAATTTCCACCCCCGCATAATGCACTTGGGGTTGGCGGTCACTGGCTGCGGACAATAATTTTAATACCTGCGCCAACTGTTGATGCGAAGGCAAGGCAAAACTTTGTTGGCTTAACCAATAGCGCAATAGGTTTTTCTGACGCAGTGTGTCCAATTTTAATAAGCCATTGATGGCAAGACAAGGAGGGTTTTGCGTTTGACAGCTTGCTTGGTCAATTTGTGCCAACTGTTGCAACAAGTGAGCGTTTTCCGCTTGCAGTGTGGCCGCCCGCCCCAAAGTGTGCATAAATTGCGGCCAACGCTGGGCTAACAGCGGACTGATTTTTTGGCGCAAAAAATTGCGGTCAAAGCGCAAATTTTGATTGCCGTCATCTTCCACCCATGTCAAACCCTGTTGCTGGGCATAAGCGTGCAATTGAGTGCGGCCATAAGTTAAAAAAGGACGTAATAACAAAGCGTTACCCAGTTTTTTAAAAAAGGGCATGGCGGCCAATCCTTGACTGCCCGCACCGCGAAACAGTTGCAACAACAAGGTTTCAGCTTGGTCATCACCATGGTGGGCGGTCAATAAAACCGCATCTTGGGGCAAAATTTGGGCAAATGCGCTGTAACGGGCTTGACGTGCTGCCGCTTCCAAGCCTTGGCCTTGCTCAATGCAAGCCACTTCTTTGACTTGACAGGCCACCGCCCATTTTTCACAATAATAGACACAATGATTTACCCAAGAATCGGCATGAACACTCAAACCATGGTGAATGTGAATCGCAGTTAAATCAAAGGGTTGTTGTTGGCGCACCCGCACCAATACATGCAGCAACACCTGCGAATCTAAACCACCGCTGTAGGCCAAATAAATCGGTCGATTAAAATAAGGCCTAAGCTGATGATAAAGCGGTTGTTTTAAATCAAGGTTTACGGGCATGTTGGGGTCTGAAGGCTTTGACCACGGTTTCATCTGTTTCCATATAATCTCCTTCAATTAAATCAATGCAATACGGCACAGCGGGGAATATGGCATACAAACAATCGGCGATGGCTGAGGGTTTACCCGGCAAATTGATGATGAGACTGTGGCCACGAACGCCTGCAATTTGCCGTGATAAAATGGCTGTAGGCACAAATTTAAGTGACACCGTGCGCATTTGTTCGGCAAAACCGTCCAAAATTTTATCACACACGGCCACCGTGGCTTCAGGTGTGACATCGCGTGGCGCAGGGCCTGTGCCGCCTGTGGTCACCACCAAAGAACACCTTTCTTCATCGCATAAAGATTTTAAAACCGCCTCAATGGCAGGTTGTTCATCGGCCACCATGCGTTTGACGGCTTGCCATGGGGTGGTTAAAATTTTGTGCAATTCTTGCTCAATCGCAGGCCCGCTTAAATCAGGGTATTGACCACGGCTGGCGCGGTCAGAGATGGTGACAATGCCGATTTTAACGACGGGCGTTGACATGATGTTTCCTTCATAGGTTGATTTTTTTGCTTGGTTGACTTTTTACTGAACTCTGTTCAGACTGCTTAAACTGTGGATTAAACTTTGCTTAAATTCAAACATGTGTACCTACCCATTATACTATCAACTTTAGGTCGAACAAAAAGTGAAAACTTTAATCCGCCCAATGGCGTTTATGCAAAAAGCAATGTATGGGGCCATGGTGTGGACATTATTGAGTTTATACGCCTGTGGTCATTCAATGCCATTACAGGAAATCAGCGATGCCCATCAAGCCATTGAAACAGCACAAGAAAACAAGGTTGAAAGCCAGTTGCCCCACAGTTTAGAACAGGCGCGGCGGTATTTATTACAAGCCGAAGTGGCGATGTCGGTGGGCGAAACCACGTTGGCCAAAGACCAAGCGTTGTCGGCCAAACAATCGGCTTTATGGGTTTATCAAACCGCTGAAATATTACAACAAACCCAAGTCGTTTTGTCGGGTCAAAACCCAGCACACCCTGATGTCATACAAAGCCAACAATTGATAGAGCAAGCCATCAGTGCGTGCGAACAAGAGCATGTTATCCAAGGCAAACAATTGGCCAGCCAAGCATTAGAAAAAGCGCAAAAGGTCAATCAACCTTGACAAGTTCACAACAGGAAAGGCCATGAAAATTTTATGTTTTACTCTGTTAATAGCCTTCAGTTATCAGGCGCAAGCAGCGTTTTTCTGCTATTACTTGGTCAAAGGTGATACCATCACCGCGTCCTATGACCCACCGTATGACTTGACTTATCCGCCAAGCGCACCTTTATCCTTAAACGAAATCAAAGGCCGCGAAAGCATGGGCTATTTAATCGTCGGCATTGATGATGGCCAATGTGACGGCAAAACAGTCATGGTTGATGAACACTGATGACCTCGCTTTATTCTCGTTTATTCAATAACTTAAATAACGTTATCCAAGGAAAAACCACGGCGATTCGGCATTTATTGGCGGCATTCGCTTGCGGTGGTCATGTGTTGCTGGAAGATTTGCCCGGCACAGGCAAAACCACTTTGGCCAAAGCGTTGGCCGCTTCTTGCGCGATGGATTTCCAGCGCATCCAATTCACGCCTGATTTATTGCCATCGGACATTCTGGGCGTGTCCATTTTCGACCCGAAAAAACAAGGCTTCAATTTTCACGCAGGCCCCGTGTTCACCGATATTTTATTGGCTGATGAAATCAACCGCGCTTCGCCACGCACCCAATCGGCTTTGCTTGAAGCCATGGGCGAGAGCCAAATCAGTTTAGACGGCAAACAATACCCGCTCAGCCCACATTTTTTTGTCATCGCCACCCAAAATCCTGTCGAATTCCACGGCACTTATCCTTTGCCCGAAGCGCAAATGGACCGCTTTGCGTTGAGTTTCAGTTTAGGTTATGTGCCGTTGGCCACCGAAGTGGCGATTTTAGTCAGCCAACAACACAAGCCGTTGCAACAACTGACCACTTGCGTCACGCCCGCCGAATGGCAAAGCCTAAAAACTGAAGGGCAAAAAATCCATATCAGCGAAGAATTGTTGTTTTATATCGTGCGTTTGGTTCAAGCCACGCGCCAACACGCAGGGGTGTGTGTCGGTGCCAGCCCGCGTGCTTCACTGGCTTTGATGCAACTGGCCAAAGCGTTGGCTTTGTTTGACGGCTTAAACTACGTCACCCCCGACCATATTCAAGAAATCGCCGTGGCCTGCATTGCCCATCGGTTAAAACTCGATTCCCACAGCCGTTTTTCAGGCGCAGAAAACCATGCCATCATGCACGATATTTTGCGCCAAACCAAAGTGCCGCGATGACCGATTACAGCCATTGTTGCATACAATGCTTATTGCCCAAATCCAGCCCCCAATGTCCACACTGCGGTGACGACCCACGCCATTACCCGCAACATCCGCTGTATTTAAAACCCGATACCTTGCTAAACCAAGGTCAATACCGCATCGGGCGGGTGTTGGGACAAGGTGGATTTGGTATCACCTACATGGGTTTAGACACCCATTTGGGCAAACAAGTGGCGATTAAAGAATATTTGCCGTCGATTTTAGCCAGCCGCGACCCTGTCAACAACACGGTCTTGCCCTTGCGCGCCCAAGAAAAAGCCTTTGCCAAAGGCTTGCATTTATACATCGAAGAAGCGCGCAATTTGGCCAAGTTCGACCACCCCAATATCGTGCCTGTTTTGAATTTTTTTGAAGAAAATCAAACAGGTTACATGGTAATGACTTATTTGCAAGGCATCAACGTTGCCCAACTTTTACGCGAACAGCGCAAACCATTGAGCTTGGCGCAAGCGTTGTCGATTATCACCCCTGTGTTGACCGCACTTGACACACTGCACCAAAAAAACCTCTATCATTTGGACATTTCTGCGCAAAATGTATTCATTCATCACTTTGATTCAAAAGATAAAAATCTAATTTTTCCAGTTGAACAAATCATTTTAATTGATTTTGGCGCGGCCAAATGTATCAGCGACCAGCCGTTTAGCCTCAGCGTCAGTTTGATTTTAAAGTCGGGCTATTCGCCGCTGGAACAATACGCGGGATTGGACAATATCGGCGGTTGGAGCGATGTCTATGCCTGTGGTGCGTTGTTGTATTTTTTATTGAGCCACCGTTTGCCGCCATCCGCCACCGAGCGTTTAAGCGAAGACCGCTTGCAACCGCTGTCCGCCCTCCCGGGGTTGGCTATCGACAAACAGACCGATAAAGTCATCATGACCGCATTGGCGGTGCAGGTTAAAAACCGCTTTCCATCGGTGACCTGTTTTCAACAAGCGTTGCACACGGGAAAAATTCATTTACGACAACAGCCAACAATCGCCTATCGCCCATTGATCACGTTTTCACTGTGGGCCAGTGGCGTAACCCTTGGTTTTATCGGCTATATTCACTTGTTGAGCTTGCAACAAGAAAGCACGGTGCAATTACAACTGACGCGGCCACAGCAAACGCGCCAACCTGCCATGATAATAGCCAGTAAATCCACGTCTAAACCCATGAATTTACAACAGTTTGAACTGTTATTGCCGCCCGCATTGCCGAAAACCAACCCCAAAGAAGGGGTGTCACGCCAAGCTGAAATTGATTATTGGCTCAATCAGGCGCAAACCCAACAACGGTTATTGCGGCTGACCACGCCAAAAGGTGACAATGCGTTTGCAAGTTATCAGCGCATTTTACAAATCCAACCTGAAAACCCGCAAGTGCAACAAGGTTTGGTCGATATGGCTCAATGGTATTTAAACCAAGCGCAACACAGCCATGATAAACAGCAACAACTTGATTTTATTGAAAAAGGGCTAAGCGTTCAGCCGGAGCAAGCGCAATTATTGGCTTTAAAACAAGACATATTGGTCAAAGCAAGCGACATGACCCACAACCCCGTTGTGGCACAAAAAATAGAAGAGAAGAAAAAAGAGACGATACCGCCTGTCCCAAGCGCAAAAACCGTACCTGTGACAGCCGAACCTGAAACCATTTTACCCAAACCCGCACCCCGGTCTCCGCTTTTGCCTGCCCAAAAACGGCTCAAACCTGAAATTGTTCCCCGTATGCCGCAAAAACCTGCGTCCCAACCGAAACCTAAAATTCCCGCAGGCGAACAAAAAAAACCAGAAAAACCGCTGTTCACCCCTTCTTTTTAAAGGGTTTTTAAGCTTTCGACAGGCGGCACGCGGCCTGCGCGCCATGCGGGATAAAGCCCCGACAACAAACTCAAACCCAACACCGCGCTTAAAATGGCCACTACGCTTTCAGCGTATAATTTGACCTTAAACACAGGGTCAAGCAACACGCC
>DYSU01000013.1:29241-43834 GCA_020726335.1 Thiomargarita sp.
AAGCAACACGCCCACCGCCAAACCCAAAACAGCCAAAAAAAGGGATTCGATGACAATCAAACGGAACAAGGTCACGGGCGACATGCCAACCGCCATCATGATGCCAAATTCGCGTTTGCGCTCCAACACACTCATCAACAAGGTGTTAAAAATACCCGCCGCCACCAACAAACCAATCAATAACTGACTGATATAATTACTGCTTTTATCCATCGCAATCATGCCCGACAACTCAGGTTGTGTTTGCTCCCACGTCAAAACCTCGGCTTCATCCGCCAAAGGCGTATCGGCCAGCAGGCGGGCTGTTTGCTCGCCCACTTGATTAAAAAAGTCGCTTCATCGGGACGATAACCCAACACAGAGCGCACGCTGTCAATCGGCAACAACGCCATACCGCTGTCGATTTCATGCACGCCCGTGGAAAACAAGCCGCTGATGCGCGCAATGTTGCTGACGATTTCACCGTGAACATCGGTGGTGGTATAGACCAATTTTTTGCCCAATTTTAAACCCAAATTTTTTGCCAATTTTGCCCCAAGCACAATGTCGCGCCCATCACGGCTGGACAACATGCGTCCTTGGCTCAAACTGGCCACCAGCATATTGTGCGCGCCTTCCTGTTGCGGGTCTATGGCGATAAAACCCCCACCCATACTTTTGTTGGCACTGGCAAACATCGCCTGTCCATTGATGCGCGCCAACACATCCCTGACAAAAGGTTGATTTTTCAAGTTGTTATGTAAAGTTGCGCCGATGGCAATCCGCTTTTTAATGCTGGGATGTTGTTGATAACCTTGAGCCATGACGCTGACATGCCCCATGCCCAACTGCGCGCCCGCGTTGATCATGTTGGAATAGACATAATCGCCGTAGCCTGTGAACGTCACCGCCAACACCACACCAAAGCCGATGGAAAACGCCGTAATCCATGTGCGCCGCTGTTGCCACCACAAATTGCGCCACGCCAAACGGCTCAACTGCATATCAACCTCGCAACAGCGGTTGCATGGCGGTCAACAGATTTTTGAACAACGTTGGGCTGTCGTGTTCTTGTTGTGCCAAAAGCTGTTTGATGTGTTCGCGTTTGGTGGGTTTACGAAAACAAGCGGGACAACTGTCGGCCACCACAGGCAGATTTTGCGCTTTGGCAAACGTCGCCAATTGTCGTTCGCGGACATACACCAGCGGGCGAATCACGCGCAAATCGCCTGCATCGATGGTGTAATGCGCTTTCATGGTGTTGAGTTTGCCGCCATAAAACAACGACATCAACAGACTTTCAGCCAAATCATCCAGATGTTGCGCCAACGCCAGCACATTAAACCCGTGTTGGCGCGCAACGCTGTACATCATGCCACGCTTCATGCGCGCACAATAGGCACAAAATGAATCGCCTTTCATGTGGATTTGGGCATCGGCCATGATGCTTTGCGATGGCATAAAATAAGGCAGGTCCAAAGCTTTGATATACGGTTTTAATTGCGCAGGCAAAAAGCCGTCAATTTCGGGGTCAACGGTGATCACTGCCAAGGTAAATTTAACGGGCGCATGGCGTTGAAAATGATGCAAAATGTGTAGCAATGACAGCGAATCTTTGCCGCCCGACACCCCCAACAGCACCTTATCGCCCGCTTGCAGCATTTGAAAATCAACCAAGGCTTGTCCCGTTTTGCGCAACAGCGATTTGGGCGGTGGGATAAACTCAGCGGACAGGGCGCACCCATTTTTCATTCACAATATCCTCAAGCAATCGTTTGAAATTGTTTATTTTTTTCATTGCAATACAGCACTGAAGCGGTTTTGCCCCAATCGCCCAACACCCAACGTTGGCACGCTTGACCCGCCCATACAAAATCATGCTGCGCCAAACGGTGAATGTGGCCGTGAATCAAGCAACGGGCTTGGTGCTGGCGCAACACCTGTTCAACCGCGCTGGGGCTGGCATCCATGATGGCCGCGCTTTTTTGTTCAACCGCACTTTGACTTTGTTGGCGCAGTTGTTGGGCAATCTGCCGCCTTTGGTACAGAGGCTTGGCTAAAAATTGCTGTTGCCACAATGGGTTGCGCATTTGTTGGCGCATAGACAGGTAGGCAATGTCTTGTGTACACAGCCGATCACCGTGCATCAACACCGTTTTTTCGCCATATAAATCAATGGCAACGCTATCGGCCAACAGCACACAGCCTGTTTGTCGGCAAAACGCTTGCCCCAATAAAAAATCACGGTTGCCGTGCAACAAATAGAGGGGTATCCCTTTGTCCGTTGTTTGCGCCAATGCGGTTTTAATGGTTTGATGAAAGGGCAGATCATCGTCATCACCCACCCATGCTTCAAACAAATCGCCTAAAATATACAAGGCATCCGCTTGCTTGAGCAACGGTTGTTTTAAAAATTTTAAAAACAACACCGCTGTATCGGCTTGTCGTTCATCCAAATGTAAATCGGCAATGAATAAGGTGTGGCTCATGAAGCAATTGATCGTAGTCGATAAATCGGTTATTTTAGCGTGCTATGCAAGGAAAACAAACCATAAAACTGCTGTTGGCCGATGATGAGCCGCTGGCAAGACAACGTTTAACCCGTTTAATCAATGCGTTGGCTGAAGATTATCTCATCGTTGCACAAGCGGGCGATGGTCAAGAAGCGGTGGATTTGGCCCAACAGCATCAAGCCGACATCGTTTTGTTGGACATCAACATGCCCGCATTGGACGGCATGGCTGCGGCCGATGCGTTGCGCCAATTGACCCCTGCGCCCGTGCTGATTTTTGTCACCGCCTACGACCAACATGCGTTGGCCGCGTTTGACAAACAAGCGGTGGATTATTTGCTCAAACCTGTCAAACTTGAACGTTTGCAACAAGCGTTAAACCGTGCGCGCCAATGGTTGCCCAATAAAAAACAAATCATCCAAATTAAGCAATATAATCAGTTATATCACATTGAGCTGGCAGATATTTATTATTTTCGCGCTGAACAAAAATATGTCATCGCACGCTGTCAAAAAAATGAATTTTTATTGGAACAACCGTTGATACAATTGGAACAAAGCCATCCACAATTTATCCGCATTCATCGCAATGCGCTGGTTGCCAGCCAACATTTGCGCGGTATTAAAAAAATTGCAGGCAAACCTTATGTATTATTTAATAATATTGATGAAAAGCTGGAAATTAGCCGCCGTCATTTAACCGAAATCATGCGATTTTTTAAAAATTGGCTTTAGGAATTTTTATGCGTAAGGAAGTTTATCATGCCTAACTCAGAAGAACACCATAAATTAAAATATATGTTATTGGACTCTTTGTCTCCCAGTAGGTTGGCTAAAATCATTTCAATTAATTCGTTTGAAAATAGAATAAAAAACGGGAAACTGATTACTTCTGTTGCAGTTTTTGTTGTTTTTGGCGCAGTAATTTTTATCATCATCATGGTTTTTAATGGTTTTTTTAACAGCTCATCGCCTGAAGAACTCAGCGAAACCCCCGCCGCGATTGAGTCGACAGACAATGTAGAAAACACAGAAGCACAGCCGACTGAAGCATCGACCGCCGCCATGCAGCCTGAGCCAGCCCCATTGGTGCATTGGGATGCGGTGTTGCAACAATTGCATGATGAAGTCGATATGCGCCAAAAAATACCAAGCCCTGCTGTACCAGAGATGAATACCAAAGCGGCGATGATGCAAGCTGTGGTTGCAGAACCCACGGCGGATTGGTTTAGCGTCAAAAGTCAATTTGATCAATTGAATCAGTATGTTAAACAAGTTTTGCCCGCCGATGAACCCAGCGCACCCCCTTCAACACTGGCCGAACCACCCGCCGATGAAGCTGTTGTGGTCAACCATGTGGACGACTGGCAAAAAGTAGCGCGAACGTTGAATCAATTGAATCAACAATCGCTGGAATTATTGGAAAACCTTAAACAGGCGGACGAACACGCCCATGCACAAAAATAGTGCAAACAACCGTGCAATCGCACTGAAACTGCACATAATGCCCTTAAAAATAAACGCCTCATTTTCAGTTTTATAGGTATAATAGCGGCTTAAAAAATTGGCTCGCTTCGTGCCTAGACGGACGCTTGATCAATTGCGCCCAATGGGGACGTTGGCAATAACCCATCTCTATATCTTGAGGAGAATTAAATGGCTGGTGAAAAAACCTTAGAAATGTTGCAAGAACATGAAGTTAAATTCGTGGATTTTCGTTTTACGGACACCAAAGGCAAAGAACAGCATGTGACCGTACCTGTCAGTGAAGTGAATGAAGACACGTTTGAAGATGGCAAAATGTTTGATGGCTCTTCAATTGCGGGCTGGAAAGGCATTAATGAATCTGACATGATTTTAATGCCTGATGACAGCAGCGCAGTGATGGACCCTTTCACCGAGGAAGCCACTTTAAACTTGCGTTGTGACATTGTTGAACCCAACGACATGCAAGGTTATATCCGTGACCCCCGTTCTTTGGCCAAACGCGCTGAAGCTTATTTACAATCCACAGGCATTGCCGATACCGCCTATTTTGGCCCTGAAAATGAATTTTTCTTGTTCGATGACGTGCGTTGGGGCGCGGACATGAGCGGTTCTTTTTGCAAAATTGATGCAGAAGAAGCGGGCTGGAACTCAGAAAAAACCTATGCTGATGGCAATTTTGGCCACCGCCCCAGCGTCAAAGGCGGTTATTTCCCTGTTCCCCCTGTGGATTCTTTGCACGACATTCGCAGTGCAATGTGTAATGTATTGGCTGAAATGGGTTTGCGGGTCGAAGTACATCACCACGAAGTGGCCACCGCAGGCCAATGCGAAATCGGCGTGGGTTTTGATACCTTGGTCAAAAAAGCCGATGAAGTGCAAATTTTAAAATATGTCATCATGAACGTCGCCCATGGCTATGGCAAAAGCGCGACTTTCATGCCCAAACCCATCGTTGGCGACAACGGCAGCGGAATGCACGTCCATCAATCTTTGGCCAAAAATGGGGTCAACTTGTTTGCAGGCGATCAATACGGCGGCTTGTCGCAAGAAGCCTTGTATTATATCGGCGGTTTAATCAAACACGCCCGTGCCTTGAATGCCTTGACCAACCCCAGCACCAACAGCTATAAACGCTTGGTACCCGGTTTTGAAGCCCCTGTGATGTTGGCGTATTCCGCCCGCAACCGCTCTGCTTCAATTCGCATCCCTTATGTCGTCAATCCCAAAGGCCGCCGCATTGAGTTGCGTTTCCCTGATTCCACGGCCAACCCTTATTTTGCTTTCAGCGCAATGTTGATGGCGGGCTTGGATGGCATCATCAACAAAATTGACCCGGGTGAAGCCATGGACAAAGATTTGTATGATTTGCCCGCCGAAGAAGCGAAAAGCATCCCCACGGTTTGCCATGCTTTAGACCAAGCATTGGAGGCTTTGGATAAAGACCGTGACTTTTTGAAAGCGGGCGGTGTGTTTACCGATGATGTGATTGATGCCTATATCAATTTGAAAATGGCCGATGTCACCCGTTTGCGTATGACCACCCATCCTGTTGAATTTGATATGTATTACAGCTTATAAACCCCATAAATCCAACAGCTTGATGGGCTGTTGGGTTTTCTCACCTTGTGTCAAACCCCTGTGAATGACCTGTTTTATTCTCTTATCTTGCGCGCTTTGCGCTTGCTTTCCGTGATTTTGGGCGTGGTCACGTTGGTGTTTTTTCTCATCCATTTGATTCCGGGTGACCCTGTTGAAGTCATGCTGGGTGAAATGGGGCAAACGGCGGATAAACAAGCATTACAACAAGCATTGGGGTTAAATCAACCCTTGTGGCAACAGTGGCTTCAATACCTTAACCACACACTTCACGGTGATTTAGGCCAATCACTGCATTCCAAACAAGCCATTACTGAACTTTTAGCACAACGCTTGCCTGCCACGGGACAATTGGCCGTGGCCAGTTTGTTGGTGGCGATTTTAATCGCAGTACCGTTGGGCAGTTTAGCGGCCATCAAACACCACACATGGCTGGATCAAGGCGCGATGACATTTTCTTTGCTGGGCATGTCGATTCCCAATTTTTGGTTAGGCCCTTTGTTTATTTTGTTATTTTCCATAAACTTAGGTTGGTTGCCCGTCAGTGGCCGCGACAATGGGTTGTCATGGGTGTTGCCCGCATTGACTTTGGGAACAGCGTTGGCGGCGATTTTAGCGCGCATGATTCGCTCGGCTTTGCTGGAGGTGTTGCACGAAGATTATATTCGCACCGCACGCGCCAAAGGCTTGAGCGAATGGGCAATTGTTTGGCACCATGCGTTGCGCAATGCCGCTTTGCCTGTGATGACCCTCATCGGTCTGCAATTGGGGACATTATTGGGCGGCGCGGTGATTACGGAAACGGTTTTTTCATGGCCGGGTATTGGCCAATTGTTGATTGAGTCCATTCAAAAACGCGATTATCCTGTGGTGCAAGCCTGTGTGTTGCTCATCAGCTTGACTTATGTGGCCGTCAACGCACTGACCGACATGGCTTATGTGTGGCTGGACCCGAGGATTCGTTTTGCTGAATAAAAAGATGCCTGCTTTGATTTTTGTGTTGTGGACGGTGTTGGCCTTGTTCGGTTCGCATTTGGGTTTGCAACCCAATGAAGTGCAATTGGATAAAATTTTACAGCCGCCTTCATGGCAACACGGCTTGGGTTATGATGATTTGGGGCGGCCTGTGGGGGACAGGTTGATTGTCGGGGCGCAGATTTCGTTTTTTGTCGCATGGCAAGTGGTGGCGGTGTCGCTGTTGTTGGGGACGACCATCGGTTGTGTCAGCGCGTGGTATGGCGGTTGGTTGGATAAGCTGATTGTCCATGTGATGGATATTTTTCTCGCTTTTCCCAGCATTTTATTGGCCATCGCGTTGGCGGGGGTGTTGGGGCCGGGGATTGAAAATGTGGTGTTTGCGTTGGCCAGCATGGGCTGGATTGGCTTTGCCCGTTTGTCGCGTGCGCAAGCGTTGTCACTCAAACAACACACCCATGTATTGGCCGCCCGTGCATTGGGTGCGGGTACGCCCCGCATTTTATGGCATCATATTTTGCCGCTGTTGCTTGCGCCATTGATTGTGGAAGCCACGTTTGGCATCGCTGGGGTGGTGATTGCAGAAGCCAGCTTGTCGTTTTTGGGTTTGGGTGTGCAACCGCCCACGGCATCGTGGGGCGCGATGTTGAAAGATGGCACGCATTATATGTTGATTGCGCCGCATTTGGTGTTGGCACCCGGTATGGCGTTGATGTGGGTGGTGGTGGCGGTGAATTTGTTGGGCGACCAATTGCGTGATGCGCTGGATATCAAAACCCAACAAAGGTGAACAAACCGCAAAATGATTTCACGGTTTGAATGTTCAATTATTTGACAGCTTCAGTTTGCGGAACAACGGGGGCTTGGGGTGCGGGTGCAACAGGCGGTACCATCGGTGCAGGCATCGCATTCATTTGATTTTGTTGCATTTCTTGCATATTTTTTTCCACTTTGTCCATACGTTGTTGCATTTGCTCATGGTGTTGTTGCATCATTTTTTCATGCGCCATTTGCTGTTGTTGTTGGTTTGGATTCTGTTGCATGAAATGGGGTTGCATCGGTGGCATGAAGTTGCCGTTCGGTGGATACATCCTGTCAGGCATGTTTTGTTGGGGCAAGGGGCGCTGGTTCATAAATTTTTGCCGTTGTTCTGCATGGTAAGCGGCCAATTGTTTGCGACGTTCCACAGGGTCTTTGATGTCATACAAGGCTTTCATTTTTGCCATGTGATCTGCCCGTTCTTTATTCATCTCGGCGTTGTTGTAAGGAAATTCAGGCATTTCAATGCCCATGGCTTTGTAATGGGCTTGGCGATATTCATCGGCAATGGCACGAATTTCTTCAGAGGTTTTGGCCGCTTGCATTTTTTCACGGTATTGTTGGCTTAATTGATTCAAAGCTGTGCGTTGTTTTTCCATTTCTTGCATGTGGGCTTCACGTTGTTTTTGCATTTCATCAAAAACAGGGTTTTGTGGCATGGGCGCGGGTATGGGTGGCATGGGTGCATTGACGGGTGCAGGTGCATCGGCTTGGGCGAAAACCATGGATGAACACAAAGACAAGGACAGCAAGGGCAAAAGGTAAGGTCTCATAAAAATTGTACTCCCTTATACAGGCGAAGATGAAGGTTTGTTATGTTTTCAATATTAGAAAACGCTAATATACAAAATTTCGGTTGAAATTTCAATCCTTTTTTGCGTTTGTGTGGTTTTAGCAAACCCAGTTGAAACTTATATGTTGCCCATCTTGAGCAAAACTTGTTATATTAGACCAGAACCCATTTGGTTATGAACTGCATGAGAGGATTGAGCAACGCATGAACGGAAAGACCTTTGGCATCTTAAGTGTGATTACTTTGATATTGATCGGCTTGGCCAGCCAATTGACGCAAAAAAATACGGAACAACCGCTCAATGTTGGGCAACCATTGTTTCCTAATTTATTGAATCAACTGGATAAAGTGACTGAAATTGAAATTAAACAAGCACAAAACCCTGTTGTAGTGTCGTTGCAACAAAACAAATGGCAGGTAAAACAACACGCCAATTATCCCGCAGATGTCGATAAAATCAATAAGTTGCTGGTCAACATCGCACACATGGCGATTGTGGAAGCCAAAACCCAAAGCCCTGATTCCTATGCAAAATTAGGCGTGGCCGATGACGACAACCTTGTCAGCTTAAAACAGGCCGATGGCCGTGTGTTGGCCCGTGTGTTTATTGGCCATGGGCGTGTCGATAAAGGCGATAACAGCCAACATCATTATGTGCGCAAAATCGATGACAAACAAGCATGGTTGGCCACAGGTCAAATCGACATTCCCGCCGATGCTGTCGATTGGTTGCAACGCGATCTATTGGATTTGAGCGACAGCCAAATACAAGCGGCGCAATTTCACACCCGCAACAATGAAACCCTCCGTTTCACCAAAGCCAAAAAAGAAGATGACCATTATCAATTGGCCGATTTAAAAGAGACGGAAAAACTCAGCAGTGATTACGGCTTAAAAACCTTGGCCAGCACTTTGAGCAATCTCAAATTGGACGGCGTATTGCCTGCCAAAGAATTGGCTTTCAAAGCGCAAGAAAACGCGACATTCACCACATTTGATGGCCTGCAAATCAAAGTTTTTTTAGCAGAAAAACAACAAAAAACCTATATCAAATTGCAAGCGAACAGCGTTGCCAAAGAAAAATCAGAGGCACAACAAGCAAAAGCGATTGAACTCAATCAAAAATTTTCCCCTTGGGCCTATGCCGTTGCCCAATACAAATTGGACAATTTCAAAAAAGTGCGCGCCGATTTGGTTGAATTAAAACCCAAACCCGCAGAGCCTGCGCCTGAAAAAACGCCGCCTGTTGCTGCCCCCACCGCACCACAGCTTGCCCCTGCGCCAGCAAAAAAACCTGCAACGCCAGCACCCATTCAAACCCCTGACGTTGTCCCCGTGCCAGAAGCCAAACAAGGCTTTTTGGACAAATTGAAAGCGGCAGGCAGTACAGCCAAAACTACAGCCAAAACAGCCGCCAAAGAAGCAGGCCAAGCCGTCAGCGAAGAATGGGGCGAGGCCAAAGAAGTGGTGAAAGAAAAAGCGGCCACTTCAGGGCAAGCGGCGATGCAAGGCTTGCAATCGGGTTATGACAAAACCAAATCAGCGGTGCAAAAAGCGGCTGAAAGTGAGCAAGTGCAAACCGTGGTGGATAAGGTCAAATCGGGGGTCAATACCGTGGTGGAAAAAGTCAAACAAGGGGCAGAAAAAGTGATTGAAACCACCCAAGAAAAAGCCCCGCCAGCCCAGAAGCCACAACCGCCATCACAAGATTAAGGCTTTTAAGTGAATATCGGCTGCGGTAAAGAATTGAGGCTTGCCTTCAACCAACAGCCGCAACCGCCCTTGTGGGTCGATGCCATCGGCCACGCCTTGATAAAATTGATGGGCATGCGTTAAACCAATGGTTTTACCCGCCAATATATCCCAACGTTGCCACGCTTGTTGCCATTGCAGGTTGTTCCGTTGGGGAAAATTTTGCAAATCACTGAATAAATGCGGCAACAACAAAGCCAACAATGCATTGCGATTTACGCGCTGTTGTAAAATTTGCCTTAGGCTGCACCATGGTTGCTCAATGTGCGCATTGGACAACATGTTGACATTTAAACCAATGCCGATGATAAAGTGCGGCTTGGGGTGACGGTGCTCGATCAAAATACCCGCCAATTTTCTGCCTTGCCATAAAATATCATTGGGCCACTTGATACCGTGTTGATGGATACCCGCCTTGGCCAAAACTTCGCACAAACAAGCGGCCACCGATAAACCCAGCAAAGAAGGGTTGCGCAAAGCGGGGTTAAAACAATAACAGATGGATAAATAAATGTTTTCTTGCGGCGAACTCCATTGCCTGCCTGCGCGTCCACGCCCCGCGCTTTGTCGTTCAGCCAAACAAACATCACCGCAATCACCGTGTTGCGCCAGCCATGTATTGGTTGAATCAACACAATCCAATACGGTTAAACGGCCCATTTGGCAGCGTGCGGCAGGGAACAGGCCCTCAAGAAGTTGTCTGCTGATTTTTATACACATTTTAAGTCCATCAAACCATATTGATATAAACTTTTTTTAGATAACCCTGTGATTTCACTGGCTAATTGGCTGGCATCTTTGAGCGATAAATAGGCCAACAACCGATGGAGCAATTGTTGTGCTTCAACGGTCAACTGTTGTTTGTCAACAGCGGGCGCGCCGGCAAGCACCAAGACAAATTCACCTTTTTGATGACGGGGATTTTCTGCCAACCAAGCGGCAATCTCGGTCAACGGCGCGTGAAAAATGGTTTCATGGCATTTGCTGATTTCTTTGACCAACGCACCCAGCCGTTGTGCGCCAAACACCTCGACCATGGTTTGCACACAGGCTTGAATGCGATGCGGGGCTTCATAAAATACCAAGGTGCGGCTTTCGGCTCGCAGTTGTTGCAGGCGTTGTAAACGGGCGTGGGCTTTGACAGGCAAAAACCCTTCAAACACAAATTTATCCGCACTAAAGCCCGCCACCGACAATGCCGCAATGAGGGCGCAAGGACCGGGAATGGGGATGACCGTGATTTTTTGCTGGTGTAAGATTTGCAGGAGCTTGGCACCCGGATCGCTGATTAACGGCGTGCCAGCATCGGAAATAAGCGCAATATGTTGACCTTGTTGCAGTTTTTGCAACAGTTGTTGCGCCATTTGTTGTTCATTGTGTTCGTGTAAAGCGCGTGAAGGGGTGTTAATCGCGTAATGTTGTAATAACCGTTGGCTATGACGGGTGTCTTCGGCAGCGATAAAATCCACTGTGCTGAGAATTTCCAATGCCCGTTGGCTTAAATCGCTCAAATTACCTATGGGTGTTGCAACAATATATAATATTCCCTTATTATTCACTATAAAAACCTCGGTAGTTGTCAAAATGTCGTATTATATCCAAACCCGCCTTAATGTTTTTTCTCGGTTCTTTTTGATTTTTCTGCTGTTAGGGTTGTCCGCTTGTGGCTCGGTCTCAATATTGGATGACCCGAAAAAAGCCGAAGATAATTATCGACTACAAAACCAACAAGTTGAAAAGGCGCGTGCTTTGGCAGAGCAAGGTGACTATGTTGCGGCTGCCCAAGCGTTTTGGCAATTTTCTGCGGGCATTGAACCACCGCATCAACAAAATTATCAACTCACCTCGGTTGAATATTTAATCAAAGCCAATTTAATTGACCAAGCCGCTGAACGCTTGGCTTTAATTAAACCTTTGCCAAATGACCCAGTCAGTTGGCAACGGATTGATTTGGCGCAAATTGAAATGCAAATTGCAAAACAACAATCGCAACCAGCATTGGATGCGTTGGCCAAGCTCAATGCACAGGCTTTAAATGAGGTCTTGCAAAAACGTTATCATGAATTGTATGCGCTGGCACATGAAACGTTAGGCCAATATCAACAAGCGGCTGACCGACGGATTGGCATTGATGCCGCATTGGCCAACACCAACCGCCAATTGTACAACCAAAAAATGGTGTGGAATGATTTATTGCACATGTCGCCCATGCAATTAGGCCAACCTGTGGGCAACCGTTCGCAAGCCAGCCAAGCATGGTATGCGTTGGCCTTGTTGGCTAAAACCGTGTCAAATACCCACTATCCCAAAGCCTTGAGCCAATGGCAACAACGTTATCCACAACATCCGATTCGTGCCGAGATTTTTCAACAGCTCAACCAACCCGCCAATCAACAGGGTGCAATGATTCAACGCGCCAACCCCAATGCCAACGCGCACATCGCTTTGTTGTTGCCTCAATCGGGAAACTTGCGTCAAACCAGCCAAGCCATCAGTGATGCGTTCATCGCCGCGTGGTCGCAAAACCGCCGTATGCCGCCGCCTGTGCGTTATGATGTCAGCGATACCAATACCGTGGCCAGCATTTATGAAAAAGCGGTGAACAGCGGTGCCGTTGTGGTGGTCGGCCCTTTACTCAAAAATACCTTAACAGCGTTAAGTCAAACGTATCAACATTTTCCTGTACCGACTTTATTCCTCAACCAATTGGAATTATTATCCCAAACTTACAGCAACTTATTCCAATTCAGCTTGTCGCCTGAAGAAGAAGCGGCGCAAGTGGCGCAACAAGCCTTGCTTGATGGCAAACACATGGCCACCGTTTTGGTGCCTGATAATTCATGGGGGCAACGTTTGGCACAAGCGTTTCGGCAAAGTTGGGAAAGCCACGGCGGCACATTTTTAGGTCAAGCCTATTACACCGAGCGCGATGTCAGCACACCCACGCAACAAGTGTTGCTCAATCACCCCGACACCGACATGCTGTTTATCGCCGCTTCGCCTGAGGATGCACGTTTGTTGGTGCCACAAGTTCGTTATGTGTTGTCTTCGCCCCAAATGCTGGCGTTGCACAAACTTAACCTGCCTATTTATGCCACATCGCATGTGTATGCTGGCCAGTTTGATGCGATGGATAAAGATTTAAGCGGGGTTAAATTTGTGGATATTCCTTGGTTATTCAATGGCTTAGATGAGCGTTATCAGGCTTTTAAAAGCCAGCAAGAAACGTATGTGCAAACAGGCAACAGCCGTTTGTTTGCCTTCGGTTTGGATGCTTATCAAATCGCTGATTATTTATACCAATCAGGCAATAGCCCGCAAAACATGAATATCAATGGCGCGACGGGTCAATTGAGTTTAGACCTTCAAGGCGTGGTACACCGTCAATTAAAAATGATTCAGTTTGATGCCCAAGGACGGGCAGAGCCGCTGTAAGGGTAACGGGGATGAATTTCATCCCCTTAAAAAAGAGTGGGTTTTAAGGATGTTGGATCAAAGGCAGTAATGCAGGGCCTGCCATGGCGATGACAATGGTGAACAAACCCAACAACAAATTACTGAACATAATCAAGCGGATAGTGGCCAATGAACGCCCCGCTTGCTCATAAGCGATTTTATCCACTGACCGTTGAAACCGTGGATAATGAATAAAATACAACACACAAAACAAAAACACCATGAACAAACCCGTACCCACCATAATGTGAACATGAATGGGCAACTGGGCAAAACCCCCTTTTAACACCAACAGCAAACCACCGCTGATTAATAAACTGACAATCGACACCCACACCCAAAAGAAAAAGCGTTGAAACACCAACAGCCACAAAGGCAAGCGTGAATTGGGTTCTAATAACTCATTGGCCGCAGGGCGCAAACTCATGTGCGCAAAAAACATCCCACCCACCCAGACCACTGTGGCCAAAATATGCAACGTATTCATTGCATAGAACATTGCATTTGTATCCATTATTTATCCTTATAAAGAGTTGTATCTGTTATGTGTGCTTGGGCAAAACCCGCTGCCCGCAATCGACAGGCATCACACAAACCACAAGCGCGCCCGCGACCATCGGCTTGATAACATGAAACGGTTTGGCTATAGTCTACACCCAATTGCCTACCTTGTTGAATAATTTGTGCTTTACTCAAATCAATCAACGGGGTGTGGATTTTCACCCGATGGCCTTCAACCCCCGCTTTGGTGGCCAAATTGGCCATTTGATTAAACGCCTGAATAAAAACAGGACGGCAATCAGGATAACCCGAATAATCAACCGCGTTCACACCGATGAAAATATCATAGGCTTGCAAAACTTCTGCCCAAGCCAAGGCCAACGCCAAAAAAACAGTATTGCGCGCAGGCACATAAGTGACAGGAATGGTATTGGGCGCGCTCTCTTGCTCAGGCACGGCAATGTGCGTATCAGTCAACGCAGACTGCGCAATTTCCGCCAAATTCAAGCCAATTATTTTATGTTCAACGACATCCATGATTTTTGCCAACCGTTGTGCCGCCTGCAATTCCGCCCGATGGCGTTGGCCATAATCAAAACTCAAAGCATAACATTGAAAACCTTGGGCTTTTGCAATCGCCAACACCGTGGTGGAATCCAATCCCCCCGAAAATAAAATAACCGCTTTTTTAGACATTTTAAGGATCATACCTAACTCAAAAT